>NZ_JAUBRP010000016.1:39622-103574 GCF_036701935.1 Microcoleus sp. M2_D5
TTTCTTGTGGAACAGGCATCTTGCCTGTTGTTCCACAATCACAAAAAATTTCTTGTGGAACAGGCATCTTGCCTGTTGTTCCACAATCACAGAAAATTTCTTGTGGAACAGGCATCTTGCCTGTTCTTCCACAATTACAAAAAATTTCTTGTGGAACAGGCATCTTGCCTGTTGTTCCACAATCACAAAAAATTTCTTGTGGAACAGGCATCTTGCCTGTTCTTCCACAATCACAAAAAATTTCTTGTGGAACAGGCATCTTGCCTGTTCCTTTATTTTACTTAATTGACCGCCGACTTAACGGTTTCGGGCCCAGATACCTGAGATGAAAGGCGACTCGCCACTTGGTTGACGAAAGATTGCAAGAAGGAAACTTGCTGATTTTGCGTAAATACTGCTTGCAAAGTTTTAGTCAACTGGTCGAGACTGAAAATGCCTTTGGCAGCATTTTCCAGTTCTTGACTTTGGAAATATTCAATTAAACTCAGTCCCGCAATTCTGGTAAAATATGCTGCACTAATTCCCTGCACGGCGCCTCCTGCTACGTAGGTAACAGCATTGCTTTTGAGCATCCCAGAAATAGTTTGAGTAGACATTTCTACTAATCCCAATTTAAACATTTGACTTGCCAAAGTTGCCGCTACTGTCTTAGCTTGGTCTAAGGAAAACTGTTGCTTGTAGATAGCGCCGAGGTCGATTACAAGTTGGGTGCTGATGGCGGTTGTTGCTAGCAAGTCTAAAGCGGGAACCGGGTTAGTAAAGACGGCGGCGGCGGCGATGTACTGATATTGTTCGATAATGGGAATTGCCCGATCGCGCCTGACTGCATTTAAGAAGGTTTTTGCCTCTAATTTGATACTTGCAGCTTCGCGCACTGCACTCGCCCAGACCAACTGTTGCCGTTCTTCAGTTAAGATTTTAGTCAATCTTTCCGTCAGCGCGTCGAGTTGAGAGACTTGCTTTTCAATCCGTTCTTTAAATGTGCCGTCCGCTTGGTGCTGCCGCACTTTAATAGAATTGGGAGAAGCTGCGATCGCAATTATCTCTTCTGTTCCCAATATTCCTTGCATTTTCTGCTGCAAAGAGTTCAAAACCTGCGACTGCTGTTCTGGTAAATATTGGTCTTGCTTGTTCCAGACTAGCAGCACTCGCTGACCAGCGGATGCTAGCTGAGATAATGTTTTAAATTCGGAATCTGTGATGTCGCCCGCTGTCACAAACAGCACTAAATCACCGTTGATTTTGGCATCGGCATTTGTATTTGCAAACAGCGCTGCTGTTTCTTGTAAACTAAGCTTTTGCGGGTGTTGAGAGACCCAATTAGAATTTAAAACTTGAATTAAGGCAGTTTTGCCGACAGCTTTGCCGCCTGTTACGGTAATCCGCAAATCTTGTCTATCTAATTCGCTTCTGAGCCGATCGAGCTTTGCTGTTAGATTAGCAGGATCGGCGGAGTTTTGAGCTTCTGAGGCTAGCAATTTAATTGCTGCTTCCGAAGCCGCGATCGCTTTTTCGGCTGCTTCCCGGTTGGCCAGGGGTTGCGGGAGTGCGAGTTCGAGTTTGGGGGATTGTTGTTTCCACCACCAATACCCCGCACCGGCAGCCGCCAAGCCGATGAGTGCCGTTTCGCCCATTTCTGAACCCGAATGCTGTAGAGTTTCCAGCAGCCACAGCGCTGCTGAAAGTCCTATTCCACCTATTAAAATCGGTCGCCGCAAGTTAAGTGTCATTTTTCCCTTCCTCTGGGTATTGTCGCCAAGCTTAACCTTACCGGGCTTGGCCTCCCTCCCTCTATTCCATCGTACCTCTGCGGCATCCAAACTGGCAGGCGGGCGATCCGACTTTTTGCGATCGGGATTTGCGGCCTCGGCGACAATCAACTTTTTGCAGTTCTACAAACGGGGAATGAATGACTGAAGTCCTCACTACAAACCAATAGATTTTTACAGGATTTGGCAAATATAATAGTTGATTTTTTCTCTATGTTGGTAATGCTTGAGATTGCGATTCAAAAATATCAATTATTTGTTTGGGAATTGCTCGCGGGCGCATGGTGGTAACTTCAACCCAAACCCAAAGCGCCTCGGCTTTTAACAATATTTCGTCATTTCCAAGTAAGCGAATTTCGTAGCGGCGGACGGCGCGCGGGCCGCGCATTTGTTCTATCCAAGTGGATATTTCAAGTCGATCGCCCGAGGCTGCCGATCGCAAATAGTCAATCTCTATCCGCCGCATTACAAAGACGCCGCCCAATTCCCGGTAGCGATCGAGAGTAAATCCCAAATGTTCTAAATGTTCGATCGCAGCGTGTTCTAAATAATGCTGGTAAACAGCATTATTTACGTGACCGAGAGCATCCATTTCGTAATGTCGCACTCTAATTTCTGTAGTAAATGGTGTCAATTTCTCACCTTTGCACTTGTTGCGGTATTTTGTAGTTCCGAGTGCGATCGCACTCTGGGTCGATTCTCGCTCGGAACTGATTGCAAGTTACACTCAATAGTTGAAACGTCACTGCTTCCAGGTTAACCTTAGTCCTGGAAGCACAGACGGTCAATCGATTTTGGATTTTAGATTTTAGATTTTAGATTGATCCCACGGATAAATGCGGGGGACGCAAGGATTTTCGATTTTCGATTTTGGATTGATTCCACGGATAAATCACGTGGCGGATACCACCTTTGAAATTCGCTTGTCATCACCTTGGTTTTTTTTACGACAATACACTGGCTTAAAGCCCTAAGTCTCGGTTGAAAAACTCAGTTTCGCGGTTCTGAGTGCGTCCCCGACTAAACCTTTGAGAAATCGGACGGGTAATTGTTTAGTCTCCCAGACAAATTCCCAAACCGCGGGCAGTTTTAACCAGAGTACCATCGAAGTCTACAGGTCTGTATTTGGCGATCGCATCTTCCAGAGGAACGCTCACAACTTCCCGCTTTTGCCAAGATACCATGCAGTCGTATTTCTCTTCGGCAACTAAATCAACTGCTGCCACCCCAAAAGCCGAAGCAATTAATCTTTCTAGCGGTGAAGGAGTTCCCCCGCGTTGAGTATGTCCCAAAACGGTGACGCGAGTTTCTGCACCGCTACACTCAGAAATTGTATCAGCTAAATACTGACCAATTCCGCCTAATCGACTTTGACCTAAGCGATTTGTGTGCATTACTAACTCGCCTGCTTCAGTGCGAACTGCCTCCGCTACTATAATTAAACAGTAGTTTTTTCCCCGGTCTTGGCGTTCTTGGATTTGGGCGCAGATTTGGGAAATTTTGTAAGGGATTTCTGGAATCAGAATTATATCAGCTCCCCCTGAAATTCCGGCACTGATCGCAATATGTCCGGCATCGCGTCCCATGACTTCAACAATCATGACGCGACTGTGACTGGCCGCAGTAAAATGCAACCGATCTAGTGCTTCAGTAGCAATATTGACAGCAGTATCAAAACCGATAGAACGCTCGGTAATTCCGACATCATTATCAATAGTTTTAGGAATAGCAACTAAATTCAAATTGCCTTGTTGGGCAATCTTCCTGAGAATGGCAAGACTGCCGTCGCCACCTATGCCAATTAAGGCATCCAGACCTAGCTGATGATAACCTTCGATAATGTCTTCAGAACGATCGCGTAGAGTCCCGTCAGACATCGGGAAGGCAAAAGGATTGCCCTCATTTGTCGTGCCTAGCATCGTACCGCCAATGGTGAGCCACGAGTCTACTTTCTCAATATCCAGGGGAATTGCTTGAGGGGGATGACTCATCAATCCCTTGGTGGCTTGACGAATCCCCATCACTTTCCAATTGTAAGTTCCCGTTGCGCGGTAAACAACTGCTCGAATAACTGCGTTTAAGCCTGCACAGTCACCTCCGCTGGTGAGGATACCGATACATTTTTGTTCTCCCATAATTGCCCGACTTTTGTTACTCCGAATATGAGTTGATATTTTTAGATTCCGATCGTCCAATCTTTATTTTCGACCTAAATAGGTAGGCGAAAATAAACTTTCCCCTGTAACAAAATGTAAAGCAATCATAACTTTTGTGATTGCTTTCATAAGAGATCGCTCCTTTGGGGAGTGTTTGACTCGTTTTTGACTACTTATGTATTTTCGAGCTTCATCGACCTAATTCAGTGCCTCATCTCTGACGCGTCCCACAAGTTCGATCGCCCACTAAGTAGCATAGCCAATCACCGTCTCTAACAAAACATCAATTTTACTTCGGATTGAGGCGTTTAGAAACTTGGTTAATTATACCGCTGAGAATAGCACCGCCCATAAGAATTCCCAGGGCGGGATTAAATACCGGTTGCCAGAGACTGTACCACAAATCAAAACCGAGATTCACGCCGGTCGATCGACCTGCTACTGCGATCGCAAACCACCCAAAAATGGCAAAGACGAAAAATACATCAGCTACTAAAAGCAAGTTGAGCAAGTTAAGAAATTTATCTTTCATTGTCGAAGGTTCCTTTTGAGTGTATATGTGTCAAGTTTTGGCAAGCGGTTGGTCAAGGAGCGGATTGATAGCTGCAACTGGCGATCGAATAAAGATAAAATATCATTCAATTGTTTTCGCGCACAGGCTGTCAAAATATGGTTCGCTATACACTTCCTCAAAGCCCCGAAATTATTTTAACTGTCAAAGGAAAAGATTCAGCCAAAGCCCGGGAAGAAGCGATGGATCGGCTGATGGATCTCATGGATGAGGGCAAGCTGCCTACGGAACTCGTGGAGGGATTTGGGCCCAAGCAGTTTGTTGAAGTTAAGGATATCGAAGATGCTGCATCTGACGGCGAGGATGCGATTACTGAAGCCGTGCAGATTTTGAGCAATTTGGCAAGTCTCAAATTGAAAGTGATGGAATCCCGCGAAGAAGCACTTAAAATCCGGGCGGCGATCGACATTTTGTTTACAGATGAGGCTGTGACTGCCGAGGAAATTGGTCGTTTGAAAGATGGTTTCAAAGTTCTCAAAAACTTTGCTCAAGCTAACGTCCGCTATCGAGAAGCTAGAAGTAAAGCCGAAGAAGCACGGGCCATTCTCGACGAAGCTTTGCAATCTGTAGAACCGGAAAACAAGGCGCAGAAGTCGGCGAAATAGTAGGAGGTTACTTTAAAACCTATTTCTGTCATTGCCATCCTACACGAAGCAATCGCCGAGGTTTGCGATTGCTTCGTTTCTTGATTCAGACATACAATAACTCTGCTGCAAGACATAATATTAACTTTATCCACATTAAAATCTGGAAAAAATTGTGAGCAAACAACAAACAGGAATTCTCAGAAACTCGATGTCAGGCAGCTTGCTGCTGGCTAAAAAGTTAGGTTTTCAACCAAAAACTGTGATTGATGTCGGTGCCGCCTTGGGAACTTTTAATCTTTACGAAACTTTCCCCGATGCGCGACATTTGCTAATTGAGCCTATCGCCGAAAATGAACCTTACCTCGCCAAAATTTGCCGCAAGCTCAAAAGTGCAGAATACATTATTGCAGCCGCTACCAAAGAAGCGGGAGTTTTCACCCTCAACGTCAGTCCCGGTATGGTACATTCTTCACTTTCTGAAAATCGCATTACTGACAGCAGCAATCCTTATGTGAGAAACATACCAGCCATTACCTTGGATGGAATATGCAGGGAAAGAAACTTGCCAGGCCCGTATTTAATTAAAGTTGATGTAGACGGACAGGAATTAGATGTTTTAGCAGGCGCAACTGAGATTTTGCAGCAGACTGAATATGTAATTGTAGAAGTTACATTGTTCGGTCAGATGTATGATGTAATGAGTTTTATGAAGTCCCAAGGATTCGCAGCTTACGATATTGTTGATTTGTCATATCGCCCGGTTGATTCAGCTTTGTGGCAAGTTGACATGGCTTTTGTGAAGGAATCCGGTCACTTCAGAAGAGAGAGGGGTTTCGCGACAGGAGAGCAGGATATCGAAGCACTTAACTCGCATCTCAAAGCTTATCGGGAAAGTTTCATGAAATACATTGACACTCATTACAGTGACCCAATAGAGCCGGAACCACAGGTCGCTCAAGCTGTGGTGCGCGAAGATTATGTCATAATTTAATCAGCTATTGTGCATTTAAACTGCATACTTGGGGTGGCGCCGGAGCAACAGCCCACAAGAGTTTGATTATTTGTTGACGTGAAATTTAAATACTGAGCTAGCTTATGATTTCCAGTAGAACGGGAGCATCTCAATGAAAGCAGCAAAGCTAGAAATTAGAGTTAGGAATCAGGAGGAAAGAGTCAGAAGGAAGTAGTCAGAAGCAGGGTTTTTAGAAATATGAGATGCTCCCAAGCTTACCAACTTAAAAAAGGCACGTTTACTACTTCCCCGGTCATTTCTCCTACCTGCACTTTCAGTCCTTCGCCGCCCGCTTTTGTGCGGATGTAAGCAAGACCAAAAAATCCGGATTCAGTTTCCGTAAAACTGGTGAGTTTGCCGACTTTTTCTTCTCCGATTGTGACTGCTGTTCCGGGTTCAACAGCACCGGTCAACTGCACGCCCCAAAGTTGCTGTTTGACTCCTTTGTAGGTGTTCAACCGGGCAATTGTTTCTTGACCGATGTAGCAGCCTTTGTCATAGGTAATCGTGTGTAAAAGACGGGCTTCTAGGGGGTTGTAATCGTCTGTGAGTTCAAAATCGGGGGCGGGGCGTCCTTGTTCGATTCGCAGTTGTTCCCAAACTCGATCGCCCATCGGTACGGCCCCAGCTTTGACTAATTCCTGCCATAACTGGGCTGCATCGCTTGCTGGCGCAATTAACGTGTATCCGGGAGTTGCTAAACCGCTACCAACCGCAACTCGGATTTCCATACCTGCAAAATTTATCAATTTGTGAGTAGCGTAAGGTTGATTTTCAAGTTCGGTAACTCCGATTTTTTCTAATAGTTGAGTGCATTGCGGGCCGAGGAAACTGAAAGCAACAGTTGTATCGGTTAAATCTGTTAACTCGACGCGATCCATTGGGAAAATATAGCGATCGAGCAATTCCAGCAGTTGTCGGCGGCGGTTGGGCGAAACTAACAGCAGTACGGCATCTTCTATAGCGTAAGCGGTGGCGAGGTCGATCGTCCGGGCGGTGGATGTGACGAAAACGGTGTCGCAACCTTGACCGGGTTTGAGTATATTAAAGTTATTGGTACTTTGATTGTGCAAGAACCGCAGTCGATCGCTGTCTGAGATTTGAATGCGTCCCCAGTGAGTGCGATCGTACAAAGCGGCACCTTCTTTCGTTGCTGCGATCGCTTCTGCGTCGTTACCAAAACTGACTGGCACAATTTCTTTGGTTGTTAACTCTGCAAAAGTAGCACCGGCGGCTGCTTGAATGTCGTGCAATTGCTGAATCATAAGATTTTGTTGACTGTTAACTGTTGACTGATGACTGTTGACTATTAACTACTGCTTTCTTGTCAACTGACAACTAACAACTGACTATTTGTCCAAATTAGCGAATATTTCTTGGATTAATTGGCTGGCTTTAGCATCTAGACGATTCCAATCTACATCGCCAGTCTCATCATCAATCAAGCTAGTATCAATTACAACTTCTTGGCTTTGGATTTGACTGTGGGCGGGCTGGTAGTTGACAAAGCAGACTCGATAGCAAAGTTCCCAAATATCGACACATCTTTGCTCGCCTTGAAGCTCTAAAATTAGTTGATAGCCCGGAATGGGAATCTGCACTTCTTGATAAGTACCCGTCCAAACTGACTCCTCTAATTGTTTGCGGATGTTATCGAGCACTCGGATCATTGCTGGCTGCATGAGCAGTTCAGCTTGCTGCCAAGCGATCGGGCTAGTTATTTTAGGCTTCATATAGCTGGTTCTAAAAAAGAAAATCAATAAATTAATTGTCTAGCATTGGATGCCAACTTTTGAGACATCCGCCACAGAATGTTAAATTTAGTCTTGACAACTCCCTGTCCTAAAGGAGCAGGGATTCTTGGTTCATTGGGACTACTCATGTAGCTTGCCCTCCCCAAAATTCACTGCGATTTGCCCAACCGCTGTATATCCACGCTGCAACACCACTTGCGCTGCTGCAACATCTCGATTTGTTTCATAGCCACAGGTTTGACATTTATGCACCCGTTGAGATAACTCTTTTTTACCTGTATGGGTTTGACATAAGGGACAAGTCTGACTTGTTCCGTTGGGGTCTACTTTTGCAAAGTATGCACCTCGCTTAAAGCAAACATGGCTCAATATCTTCAAGAACTGACCAAACCCTGCATCAAGCGTGTGTTTGCCAACCATTCCGGCTGACATTGCTTTGAGGTTCAAATCCTCAGCAAATACTGTTTGAGCTGCGTCGCATAAATGATGTGCGGTCTTAAAATGAAAATCTTTGCGACTGTTCGAGATGTATTCGTAGTGCTTCGCTATTTGGTGATGAATTTGACGGGACTTTCTAGAGCCTTTTTTCTTGCGCTTGAGTTGACGTTGCAGCAATTTCAGCTTGCGTTGTCCATCCACAAAGAATCGAGGTCTATCAATCAATTCACCATCAGAAGTTGCCAAAAAATGTTTTAACCCTAAATCAATCCCTAATCCATGTCCTGAAGGTGAGGCTTGAGGTACTGCGACATCACATTGCAAAGAGAGCATGGCATAGTAGCCAGAAGCCCTCTTAACAACGCGAATTTGCTTAACCTCAAACCCTTGAGGGATTGGACGCGACAGGTGCATTTTAACTAAACCAATCTTGGGCAGGTTAACCCAATCAGCGCCATTAAAGTGTTTAACAGATTCTAGATTCAATTGAGGGAACACAAATGAGCGCATCCGCTTTTTGAATCTAGGAAAACCGTGTCCTCGTTCCCACATCGCCACAAACGCGGCCTCTAATTGGCGCAACGCCTGTTGCAAGACATGGGTGTGAGGCAGTTTCAACTCAGGAATTAACTTCTTTGCGATTGCCAATGATTTGCATTGGCCTGCAAAGGTTGGACGCGGTGCTTCAGCAGGGATAATGTATTCCTGCTTCATGCTGCACGAGTTGATATCACACTTACGAGAATTGACCCAATCTTTTCGTTCTCGCAATGCAAAGTTATAGACCTTGCGGCAAATATTGAGCCACTGGTCGAAAGTTTGGCGTTGCGTATCGGTAGGAATGAGCTTGTACTCGTAGGTGAGATTTAACATACAGCCATTGTAGAGCAAGTCTGAACAAACAGCACTGCATTTATTCAAAATCCTCTTCGGAGAAATTCAGAACCAAAAGTCCCCCTAAAAGGGGGAGGCTTGTATCCCATTGTTTTCTGTCACCCAATTCAACAGTCTACCCTAAACAGCAATAGCCGTTCTCGGCTCGACGGCTAAAAACGGCTGAAACTGTTGATATTGAGTTATCGGATGGGTAATGTAGGATTTGAACCTACGGCATCCTGCGTGTAAAGCAGGCGCTCTACCACTGAGCTAATCACCCAATTGCACTCACAAGGATTTATCATATCACAGTAACTCAGAAAGATCAAGTAAAAAAAATCCTAAACTTTAAATGCCCTCTGGCCGCACCCACGATCGAATAACCATGTGGAGTTTGCCCGCTGTGGCAGCCCTCACCTTTGGCCAGACGAGCAGCAGCAACCTGACTCTGCTGGTTTCCGGCAGCTTTTTATTCGGCGGGCTGATGTTTGGCCCCGACTTGGATATCTACTCCTGCCAGTATCAGCGCTGGGGATGCTTCAAAATGATTTGGCTTCCGTACCAAAAAAGCCTGCGCCACCGCTCTTTGCTGTCCCACGGCCCTCTGATCGGCACTGCTTTGCGAATTTTGTACCTGACTGCCTGGATCGCTGTTTTCGGGATATTGGGATTGGTAATTGCCGAAAAAATTGGCCCGCCTGGGTGGACTTGGGAGGATGTGGTTGTAGGTTGTTGGCGATCGCTCTGGGAACACCCGATCGAATTTTTAGCTGTTTACATCGGCTTAGAATTGGGCGCGATGAGCCACTATCTCAGCGATTGGGGCGGCTCTGCTTACAAAAGATTCAAAAAGCAAGAATTGAATGAATTGCGCCCGCCAAGCTCAATTAAGAAGCGCAAACGCAAACCTCGCAGCCGCACATCTAGTAAATCTAAAAGGTAAATTATTATGTCTGATTCCCAGAGTCGATCGCTCGCAGCACTCCAAGAACTTATAGAAGTTGTGGCTAAATTGCGATCGCCCGACGGCGGATGTCCTTGGGATTTAGCCCAAACTCCCCAAACTCTAATTCCCCACATCATTGAAGAAGCTTATGAAACCGCCGACGCGATTCGCAAAGGAGATAAAGATGCGATCGTCGAAGAATTGGGCGATTTACTGTTACAGGTAATTCTGCAAGCTCAAATTGCTAGCGAATCGAGTCAATTCACCCTCGCAGAAATCGCCGGCGGAATTACAGAAAAACTGATTCGCCGCCATCCGCACGTCTTCGGCGATGTCGAACTCAACAGCGTCGATGAAGTCAACGAAAACTGGGAAAAAATCAAAGCAGCAGAAAAAGGCACGACTTCGGAAAAGCCGCCAACTTTAGCCTCGAAAATGAGCCGTTATGCCAGCACTTTGCCCCCGATCGCCGCCGGGATGAAAATTTCGCAAAAAGCTGCGGAAGCGAATTTTGATTGGGACAGCGTAGACGGCGTTTGGGATAAATTTCACGAAGAAATGGCAGAATTTGAACACGCTCTCAAACACGAGGACAAAGCAGCGCAGGAGTCAGAATTGGGAGATATTATGTTCGTATTGATTCAATTAGCCCGCTGGTACGATTTAGATCCGTCGGCTGCTTTGCAGGGAACGAATCAGCGGTTTGTGCAGCGGTTTGCCTTAGTTGAAGCCAAGTGCGATCGACCTTTGTCCGATTATCCGGTGGAAGAAATAGAAGCAATTTGGCAGCAGGCTAAAGCTATAGTGGCTCAAAAGGGCGATGCTTAATATCAAATCCGTTAGTATCAGAATGATAAATCTCTCTCTTTTCTCCTTCTGGGCGCCCTCTGCGCTCTCTGCGGTTAAAAACTCCAAATCTAACTAATTTGGTTTAATCAGTTCAGATATCAACTACTCGTAGAGCTTCGCATCATTGTATGGGGGATGTTCGCAAGCAATGTAAAGCGCATTTGTCGGTTCCAGGGCTTCTCCTGTCACCGGATCGATCGGCTTGAGTACAAAGCATAACAGAGAGAGCGATCGCCAATCCAAACTTTCTAACTTCCCGCGTTCGTAGCGACTAACAGTAGCATTACTAATACCGACATCTTTTGGTACTGGATCTCCGGCTGTCCGAAACAGAGCGGCCTCGTATTCTTTTGTGACCATTTCTGTTTCAATAATTGACCAGCCCCGAATCTCTCTAGCTGCTTTCAGAAGTTTGCCCAATCTACCGCGTCCCGTATCCGTAAATCGCACAGGGCGCAGTTTTTCCCGATCGACGACAGCCTTAAAGTCAAGAAATCCCGGCATTTTACAGATCCAATTTAACTATTAAGTCAATCCTACGCCTCGACGTTGGGGTTCCAAAATTCAGTTCCGATCAACAGTAAGTCTTCTAGAGTAACCAACCGCTTTTCAACTGGGTGAACTGGTTCGAGAACATCGAGGAACAGCTACAAAAGATCGGGTGCAGGCTTGTTGTAATAGCCATTTTCGATTCTCGAAATGCCTGCAATGCTGACCCCCAAAACTTTGGGCAAAGGCTCTCCCCCTAGATTATAAAATTGAGCCTCATGCTGCTTGGTCTTTTCGCTCAGTTCGTGAACGCTCCACCCCCTAGCTTCCCGCCACGATCGCAGGAATTTACCCAACCGCCGCAGCCCGGTATCAGTAAATCTCCGTCTCAAGTATTCTTTTTCTGGCTTAGCTTCTGCTACCACCATCAGTCATCACCTATCTGCAAATAATCTAGTCGTAGAGCTTCGCATCGTTGTATGGCGGATGTTCGCACGCGATGTAAAGCGCATTTGTCGGTTCTAGTGCCTCTCCTGTCACGGGGTCGATCGGCTTGAGGACAAAGCATAACAGACTGAGCGATCGCCAATCCAAATTATCTAGCTTCCCGCGTTCGTAACGGTTGACTGTTGCCGCACTGATACCCACATCTTTGGGTACGGGTTGATTTGTAGCTGTGAACAGGGCCTCTTCATATCCCTTTGTTTTGAACTCTGTTTCGCTGACAGACCAACCTGTTGTCTGTCTTGCTGCTTTTAAAATCTTCCCCAAACGCATCCGCCCCGTTTCAGTGAAGCGAACGGGACGCAATTCCTGCTCTTTGTCTACCACAGCTTTGTTAGAGAGTCCTGACATTTTTCCCACCTACGTTAACTCTCAAACTAGCACAGCATCAATGATTGAGGGTTGCACGAGCAACATCTGAGCTTAAGAAGTTTAAATTAAGTTTCTTTGCACTTGTGCAATAAGAGTCTGATATAGTAATATGTAATTGACTCTAAACCGAACTTGCCTCTCAAGCCCTGAGTATACAGCCATGACACCACTGTTTCGCCGCATCCAACCCTCGAAAAAGCTCCGCATCACCGTCAGGTCGATCGCCCAACTGCTCAAAATCAGCCAAAATCAAATTAAGCGAGTCGAATCCTGGGCTTTCGTGGTTTTTGTACATCGGCGGGACAGAGGCGGACAATTTATCTCGTACCGCAGGCTGGAAGAATGGCAAAATGCGTTAGCGAAGCCCTCGAAGAGGATCGCCCATCATATCCAAACCTGCCCCACCCTTGGAGAACTCTCGCAGCTCAAAACATCCATTCACTACGACAGCCGGAAATTCCAAAAACAATGTCTCCCAAAAACCCTTGACTTTTTAAATCAAATGTGCATTGAAAGACAAGACGAACTCAACATCTGGGAAAACTTAAACTGCATTGCTTCCTAGCAGAAATTAGGCAGATTTCCTTCCCAAAAACAGAAGCGAAACATTTGCGAGCAATTGCGAGATCGAATCACCCCAAAAATCACCCGCGAATGCTCCGCCCGTTCCACAAAAGCAATTAAGACATTGCCTGAGCGATATAATCAAAATAAGGAGCTGCTTCCTTAGCATCATCCTGATTGAGCAAAGCCAAAGAAGCTTCCTTCAAACAGCGGATAGCTTCCACCATGCCAGGAACGGGAACGCCGAGAGAATTATACATTTCCCGAACGCCAATCAAACCGATGCTCTCGATCGGCTCCTTGTCACCGGCCAAGATACCGTAGGTAATCAGGCGCAAGTACCAGCCGTAGTCGCGCAGACACAAAGCCCGTTCGCGCTGGCCGTAAGCATTGCCCCCAGGAGAGATAAAATCAGGTCGTTTTTTCCAGAGTTTTTTACTAGCTTCTTCAACAATTTTCTTCTCACTGTCAGACAGCGCAGTAGCAATACGCACCCGCTGTTCTCCGGTTTTAAAGAAATCATTGATACTTTGGAGTTCGCCGGTACTGGGATAACGAAGTTCGTCGTCGGCTTGGAGAATTAATTGGCTAACTACGCTCATTGTTATTCAAATTTGAGGATAACATTAATAAACATTCCCATCAGTTGGCGACGGGATTCTTGGTTCGCAGACTCGCCTTGCTCCTAACATTTATCAATCCTAGAAGTAGAGGGTAAATCTCCCCAAGCGTTATGCTTGATGTTCAAGCCAGTTTCCTTGTGTTCCAAGGTACTGCAGGAAAAACTCAAAAATTGCGAGTGAGAGTTTGGATGTCGGCAGACACTTTGACTGTTTAACGTGTTTTTGCTAAATCGCCCCAACAGCATATCGCACCGACGATATCGAGGCAACTCGCGACAAGCTCGACTCCCCGGTTGAAGCTTGGCTTTAGCAGCAAGACGTTCAGCAGCAGGAAGACAGCCTGCAATAGAGTTTGAGTGCGGTGGCTTGCGCTCCGCTTCTTCGCTACGACTTATCTCAGGAAAGAGAGAGCGATATTGCATTACCATATTAAATCCTACCACGACTACTTGTGACCAAATCTAAATTCCCGACCCCAAACTCGACGAAATTGGCAAACCCTTGCCAGCAAGGTCAACTGATTGAGATAGAGATTACCGACTTGACAGACACCGGCGACGGAGTTGGTCGTTTTGGTGATTTAGTAGTGTTTGTGCCCGATACCGTGACGGGCGATCGAGTCCTTGTGCGCCTCGTACAAGTCAAATCCACCTATGCTACAGGCAAGCTGGACACACTTCTCGAAACCTCCGAACACCGCATCCGAGCTAACTGCATTGTCGCCGACAAGTGCGGCGGCTGTCAGTGGCAGCACGTAGATTATCAATATCAGCTTGCAGCCAAGCAAAATCAAATCATTCAAGCCTTAGAACGGATTGGCGGATTTAGCAATCCCCAAGTTGATGAAATTTTAACGGGAAAAATCGAGGGATTTCCTCAATTTTTAGGATACCGCAACAAAGCGACTTATCCCGTGGCAATATCTGCGACAGGTCAAGTCCAAGCAGGTTACTATCAAAAAAGCACCCACAAATTAGTCAATCTCAATCAGTGTCCGGTGCAAGACCCGCGCCTCAATCCTTTGTTAAAAGAAGTCAAAGAAGACATCCACTGGCGCGATTGGCAAGTCTACGACGAAAAGAAACATACAGGAGAATTGCGTCACTTGTCCTTGCGGATCGGACGGCGCACCGGCGAGATGCTGCTAACTTTAATAGTTCGCACTGGAGAGTTACCGGGACTCGAAGAGCAAGCATCAGAGTGGTTGAAACAATATCCTCAACTGGCAGGTGTTTGTTTGAATATAAATCCCGCTCAAACTAATGTAATTTTTGGGACCGAAACTCGCTGCATTGCGGGTCGTTCTTATCTGCGAGAAAGATTTGCTGGTTTGAATTTTCAGCTAAGAGCCGATACTTTTTTTCAGGTAAATACAGAGGCGGCTGAAGCGTTGTTAGAGACGATTGTAGGGGAATTGAATTTGCAGGGAAACGAGATTTTGGTTGACGCTTTCTGCGGAGTTGGTACTTTTACTTTACCCCTGGCAAAACAAGTAAAAATAGCCATAGGTTTAGAAGTGCAACCGGCGGCGATCGAACAAGCCCAATTAAATGCTGAGTTAAATGACGTGAGAAATGTCGAGTTTCAGGCGGGAACTGTAGAGAGTTTGCTGCCTTCCTTGGGATTGACACCGGATATTTTGCTGCTAGACCCGCCGAGGAAAGGGTGCGATCGCGCGGTTTTGGAAGCGATCGAGGAAATCAAACCAAATCGCATTGTTTATGTTAGCTGCAAGCCCGCTACTTTGGCTCGCGACCTCAAGATTTTGTGCAAAAATGGGGATTATAAGTTAGCGCGAGTGCAGCCGGCGGATTTCTTTCCTCAGACTTCTCATGTTGAGTGTGCGGCTTTTTTGGTCAGGTGAATGAAAGGGCGATCGGTTTTTGGGAATGAAAGGGCGATCGCCCTAAGCTACCTTGGGAAAAATTTCGACTTTGACAGTCATGCCTACTTGGTTGAGCATTACAATCAAAGTATCAACGGAGAACTGCCCAATTTTACCTTGAGTCAAAGCTTTGATTTCGTTCCTTGAGTGTTTGAGATGTTGAGCCGTTTGGTCGATTGTCCAACCGTGATGTTTAATCTGATTTTGCAGGGCTAGCATTAGTTGCGATCGGATTAGTAAATTATCGGCTTCTTCGGCTGAAAATCCGAGGTCGAGAAAGATATTATCGTTGGCTTGGGTAATGGTATTTTCGCTCATTGTTCAGATTCTATTGAATTCAAACGATTTTGTAAAAGTTGTTGGTAGCGTTTCTGTCCAAATTCGATATTTTTCTTGGCTGTCTTCTGGGTTTTCTTCTGGAAGGCATGGAGGACGTAAATAGCTTCTTCAAATCTAGCAATATAGAATACCCGATAGGCATCTTCTGTCCGAATCCGAATTTCCTCAACGCCTTTACCTACGATCGACATGGGTTTAAAGTCTGATGGTGGTATGCCTTGCTGGATCGTCCAAAGTGCAAAACCAGCATCTTTTCGGGCTTCTTCAGGAAGAGATTGGATTTCTTCGCGGGCAGCGCCAACCCACCGAATCGGTTTGATGGTCATCGGGTTTGTTGAGAATCGAATACTGTAATAATTGTAACGGCGATCGGCGACAATCATCAATAACAAAATTTATGGACTCCGCCAAAGAAACCGGGTTTTTTACCTTATTTGCGGGTAACAACAAAGTATTTTCGTAAAAAACCCGGTTTCTGGATCCCATGCTAAGTCCTATTTGGCGGACTGTTATAATACTATTTATGCTAAGCTCCTGTAGAGATAGATCCAAAAAGCAATGACATCAGCTTTAATTTATCCTCATATCGAGAAAGTAGCGGGTCAACCCGCGTGCGAGTTGCTCAGATTGTGATGGATTATCTAGCTTACGGTTGGTCAGTGGAAGAAATGTGTCGCCAGCATCCTTATTTGATGCAGTCAGAGGCTCATACAGCAATGATTTATGACTTCGACTTTCAAGCTAAAATTGAGCAGGAGATTCGGAGGGAATGGGAGCAGGTACAACAGAACAAATCTCTGCTTTCGCCTTCACCATTTTTCGTGAGAATGCGAGCTAAGGGGTTGTTGTAAGTGGTATTTGGAACTCCTTGCTTTAGCCTCAGAATCCGATGAATGGAGGAATGCTGTTGAGTATATTCCTTTTTAGGGCGATCGCTTTTTGGGAATGAAAGGGCGATCGCCCTTCAGTTAGATTGGTTAATGTAGGGGCGATCGCTCTTTTTAGGAGGGATATGTGGCTCAAACTAAAGACTTGTCTGGATGTGCATGATTGAGGCTTCTCTACTCTGGAAGCTAGGATAGTTAATGAAAAGCTACCTACCTAACTCACTCCATTTACAATTGGTAAGATATGGAACCCTTCACGGCTGGCGCGATCGCAACTTTGGTTTTAACGAAAGCCATTGAAAAGAAAGGCGAAATTTTAGGAGAAAAAGTATTGGAGAAAGGCAGCCACTTGATGCAACTGCTCAAGCGCAAATCTCCTGATACAGCAAGGGCAATAGAATTAGTAGGACAACATCCAGAATTAGTTGAACAGCAGCCATAGGATTATGGACAAGCCGTTTTGGTGGAAAAAGTAGAGTCAGCAGCAAAATCAGACTCTGAAATCGCGCTGGCAGTTCAAGCTTTGGCTGACGCTGTGAAGTCTCAGCCACAAACAAGTCAGAATATTACGAACATGGCAGACAAAATTTATGGAAACATTCAAGGAGGTTTTAACCCGAACCTTACTCAAAACTTCTGACTGAATTCGCTAGAAGGGGAACGGGTAATTGTGCCTCTAGAAGAGCAAGAGATTGATGCCCAAGTAAAAAATGAATTATCCGATGAATTTTATCGCGGAATTTCAGCTCGTTACTAGCATATTTTGGCGGATGTTGATGTCTTGCGTCATAAAAACTTACAACAAATAGCTAAAAGATTTGAAGAAAACATAGTCGTTATTATCCACGGCGCTTCTGGCAAAGGCAAGACAACTTTAGCATTTCGCTATCTTCGCCAATTCTTTTCAGACAAATCGCGCTTTAAAGTTCAAATAATTGATAGCATAAAACACATTCTTAGTATTGCGACAGCTATAGCCGCTCAAGCTAATTTAATCGGTATACCAATTGCCGTTTACTTGGATGTTTCACCCAACGACATTGGTTGGACTGAGTTAGTCAAGGAATTATCTACTCATAGAAGCATTCGAGTTCCTGACGGAGTGACAAAAGAGTCAAAATCTTGATAAAATCAAGGACATTGCTCTCAAATTCCTCTGAAAAAATAGCAGATTGTTACGTCTAATTCTCATTAATAAGCGCAACTATTTCTTGGCCGAACTCTATTCCAACCACCCAAAATTGACCAGATAATTCCATCCAACAACTGCTGTGACGGTGATAGGATAGCTTGCATTCAGTCAACCCTCCCGTATATTTTTGAATTACCATTTGCTAGATTTTGTTTCCTTGGATAACAGCACAACTGTAAGCAATAGCAATGACTAAAATCGAGCTTTTTAATCGCTCATTGTTAGCGTGACTCTTCTCGCTCATTGTAACTAGCTGTCTTACAGTTCTTGAACATACCTTCAATACCGCTGCGACATTTAAAAGCAGCAATTGCTGACCTCAATTACCCTAAATTAGTCAGCAGATACCAACCTTCTTCATCCACTTTTCCTAGATATTTACGGCTCCAATAACCGGCGACATCAAAATAACTAAACCCTTTTTGTTGGGTCACTTTAACTCGGGTTAGATCGAAGCTACTTCTTGGTAGTAATCCTAACTCAGATAAGTGGACATAATCGGCTTCTTCTGATTCGATATAACGCTCCTGTTTAATTCTAAGAACAAACTTTACTTGCTGCTCACACAGCCAAGACGCCAGCTTGACGCTCCCAAATTCACGGTCGCCTAATATAATTATTTCATAATCTTTAAGCAGTTCTTTTACCGGGCTAATTAGATATTGCTGCTCGGCGATATTCCTGCTACCCATTTTGTTTAAGAGCTGCCAGTATAAAGGAATACCTCGCTTGTCCCAAATCAGACTAATTACAAAAACGTTTTTGTCGCGCCACGCTCGTGCGATCTATAGCTACCTTTAACGATTTATGATTTTTTAATTTTTCTTTCAATATTTCTTGAACAATACGGAACCACAGGCGTTATATTGGGAGTAAATTCAATTTTTTAAATCTTTGTAAGCTGTGCCTGTGGCTTTCAACTTGAATTGGATAAAGCATTAAAGAAGCTAGCAATTTCAGGCTTACTTGTTTATGGCAAGTAAACAGATATACCAAAATCTTTAGAGTTACATATTCGGTGGCTTTTAGTTGTTGTTGTAGGTGGAGAGCGATTGTATTTATCAATATTTTTTCAGACTCGGGAGTGACTTTGCGAAAATTACCTGGGCTTCTTTTATCTAAAAAAATATCCAAATTATCGGGCTCTCCATCAACTGACCGATAAGCTACCGTTGTGTAAGCAATCTCCATAAAACCACTGATTTATTAATAAAGTTTTCCGTCATTTATTAGCAATAAGATTAGAAAATTTTACCTCACATAATTATCATCAGACTCTTTTAAGAGTTTAATGAGTCTCTGTTTTTGATGTTTAGAGAGATGGTTTTTGGCTGGGATACATTATAACTAATGAGCGCTTATGTTATGTTTATATTATACAATGTAGCTGCGTATCAGCTTATCTGCCAGTACAAAGGTAAAGCTCTCTTGTCCCCAATTAGGCTAATCATCAACAGATTTTTATCTCGCCACGGCGTTCGAGCGATGGCGACCTTCAACTCTTGTTTATTTTTAAACTGAGTTCTCCCGATATATTTAAGCAGAGGAAACCAAAGCTTTTCAATCTTGAGGATAGGCACCTTGAGAAATCGTTGAATAAAACGTTGTCGGCTCTCCAAAATGATTGGGTATGGCATCAATTTCGCCAATAACTCAATACTCACTTTTTTATGGGTTAGGACGAGAAAAACTAAAATAGTCAGAGTCAAGTATTCGGTGTTTTTGAGCTGCTGTTGGAAACAAATTTGGTATGCTTGAGGTAACATTTTTAAATGATGGGGCTTCTTAACAAGACTGACGCTATCTTTTTTTACCAAAAATATGTCATAACCCCGTCATCTGTATTGGTTGATATATTTTACACCCTAACCCTCTTTTGTCACTTTCGTGGTAGTATAAGCAGTGACACACCCCAAAAGCATTGCCAGTCCTATGGTAGAGCCTCGTCAACCAGTACCCACAATCAAATTTATAGATGAATACTGTCAAATATACCAAAACATATTTCCAGAAGTTGGGAGCTTTGAAGCTTTTAATTACTTACATATCGGTATGATCTCGGATCTCAAACGCAAAATGCTACCATCTATAGCGAAAGTTATAGGGCTAGATCATCAAGCATTACACCATTTTATAACACAATCACTTTGGGATGTAAAAAACTTAAGTCGGCAACGATTTGAATTAATATTGTATGTAGTTCAACTGCGCCTAATACTACTAAAAATTGACGATACAGGATATAAAAAAAAGGGGGAAGCTACTGATTATGTAAAACGGCAGTACATTGGAAATTTAGGTAAAACAGATAATGGTATCGTTGCAGTTACAGCATATGGTGTTTTATCTGGTATGACTTTTCCTCTATTATTTGAAGTTTATAAACCGAGAGAAAGACTGCAACCAGGAGATGAATATCTAACTCAACCTGAACTTGTAGCAAAAATGAGCGAACAATTGCGTGTGATTGGATTGAAAGTTAATCTTGTTCTAGCAGATAGTTTATACGGAGAAAGTAGTAAAAATTTTTTTCAAATACTAGATAAAGTGAATTTTAATTTTATTGTAATAATCCGCTATAACCACAAAAAATGGGGAGTTACAGACGCGAAAGTCAAATATTCAAATAGGCCAATATTCAAACGTGTCTTCTCAGATTTCAGCTCGGAAGACAGATATATAAGAGAGATTATTTGTGGTGATAATCCGGAAATTAAATATGGGGAAATCACAACTGATAAAGAGGAGCTATCCAAAAAAACTACTTGGTATGTAATGAGTAAGTTTTCCAACATTACACCCACAGAAGTTAGTAATTTTTATGGTTTAAGAACTTGGGTAGAATATGGTTTGAAGCAAAGTAAAAACGAATTAGGATGGGCAGATTTTAGCTTAAATAATTATCCACAAATAAAACAATGGTGGGAAATTATTTTTAGCGCTTATTTGATGGTTAGTCTCCACTCTGAACAACTGCTAAAATTATCACCACAATCTGAGTTTAATTTTTCATCACATCCAGGGTGGGATGAAGGAAAGGGGTGTCAGAATATTCTTAACAACCTCCGTTTAATAGTTCAACCATTTGTACTATTTAAATTTATTAAAATTGGGCTAGAAGTTTTTACTGTTCCTAAGTTATCCGAAGGCTTTTTTCAACTTCAAATCCTTGTCACCAACTTAAATCGTTCAATTTGTCAAAACCTCAATCTCCCTTATTTTCAGTTTTCCTCTGCGTAGATTTAGAAAAGAGGGTTAAGCTCAGGAGAGGCAGAAACGTTATATATTTCTGTGTCTCGGACTAATCTAAAAAAATAAAATTAATAGTGTAGGTTTTGTTTCTCAACCTAACCTAAACTATTAATAATTTGTGTAAGGGGAATGTTTATTACTAACTCTCATTATTCACGACACCGAAGTTACGGAAATACGGATAACTGTTGTTTTCCTGAGTCCTTCTTCCTTGCTTCTTGCTTTTTCTTTCAACGTCCCAATTCCTTGTTACTAATTCCCCAATGACTCGCTTAGCCACAACAATAGAAGCCATACTTTACCTAAAAGGTCAGCCAGTGTCGATCGCAGAAATTGCCGAGATTGCCAAGTGCGATCGAGCCGAAGCCGAAGACGCCATCATCGAACTCATGTCTGACTCATCCCACCGCGACAGTGCATTAGAAGTCGTCGAAACCCCCACAGGATACAGCCTGCAACTCAGAGAAGAGTTTGCCAGTTTAATGCAAACTTTAATACCTCCAGAATTAGGTGTGGGAGCTTTGCGGACGCTGGCTGCGATCGCCCTCAAAGGCGGCATCGCTCAGCCAGATTTAGTTAACTTGCGAGGTTCTGGAGCTTACCAACAAGTGCAGGAACTTGTAGAAATGGGTTTCGTCCGCAAACGGCGATCGAGTGAAGGGCGGTCGTATTGGTTACAAGTTACCGAGAAATTTCATCGGTACTTTCAAGTAGACCAAATGCCAAAACAATTGCAACTTGACTTTCAGGCAAATTTGTACCCAAGCAATGACGAGTAGTTTGAAGTAGAATGTAACCAGCCAGAAATTAAGAATCGCCAAATGGTTTTTCAGCCTGACTTTGACACATCCAATGCCCAACAAACCGCAGTCAATCCACTGCTGAAGTACCTCCAACACCAATCCCCGGAGGTTCTAGCCCACGTCGCCAAGTCCGTCAGCCCCGACATCAGAGAAATAATCTCTCATAACGTTCAAGGACTTGTCGGCGTTTTGCCTTCAGAAAATTTTAACGTCGAAATTACCACCGATCGCGAAAACTTAGCAGGTTTGCTAGCTTCAGCGATGATGACAGGCTATTTTTTGAGGCAAATGGAGCAAAGGATGCACCTCGAAGAAAATTTAGCAAGCACCAGCTCGATTAAACCAAACTCGCCCAAAGACAAGTAAAAAAATCGACGGGTTGGGGAAGTCAAAAAGATGAAAGTTGTTCAGAAAAATCCATAATCCTGAATCATGGAGGCAGAGGGAATTAAGAAACCGGGCTGTTAACCGGCTATCCCTCGCGCTACACCGAGGCTTTTGGTGAAAAAACTCGGTTGGTTACTGCTTCCTAGACTATAAAGCATCCGATTCATCTTCCATCCTCCACCCTTGCAACTAATACCAATTGCAAAAAAGAATGCAACTGCAGATAAGCTCCAAATCCTTATGCAGTAAGTCATTCTTAATTATTTAATCGAAAATCGAAAATCGAAAATGGTATTACCCACCGGCGGAGCTACCCGATAGGGGAAAAGCACCCGGACGTACTTTAATATTCTGAACTTGACCCAAACGGTTAATTTCCAGTTCTAGTTCTTTACCCACAACAGTGTTTTCCACCCGTTCTTGCACGTCACTGGGAGTGTTAACCGCAATTCCGTCAACTTTTTGAATGACATCTCCAGGGCGCAAGTCGGCTTTTTGAGCGGGGGAATTTTCCACGACTCGCGTCACGGCTACGCCTCGATCGAGGTTAATTTTATTATTATCGAGCTGTTTGTTGAGTTCTGCCTTAGTGGCGGCAGTCAAGCTGACCATTTGAATGCCGAGATAGGGATGTTCGGCTCTACCTTTGGCGAATAGCTGATCGGAAACTCGTTTGGCGGTTTCGATCGGAATTGCAAATCCCAAGCCTTGAGCGTCCGCGCGAATGGCGGTATTGATACCAATTACTTCGCCTTGGTCATTGAGTAGCGGCCCGCCAGAATTGCCGGGGTTGATGGCGGCGTCAGTTTGGATGAAGCGGACTCGCTTGTCGGGGATGCCGACTTGGGAACTCGATCGCCCTGTAGCGCTGATAATGCCCACAGTCACGGTATTGTCGAGACCTAAAGGATTGCCGATCGCGATCGCCCACTGTCCCGGTACAATATTGTCCGATCGACCCAAAGCCACCTGCGGCAGTTCCTTAGCATTAATTTTAACCACAGCCACATCCGTCAGCGGATCGACTCCCTGCACCTTACCCTCAAACTCGCGGCCGTCTTTAAGCGTCACCTTGACAGTATCCGTCCCGGAGACAACGTGAGCATTAGTAACGATGCGGCCGTCAGAAGTGAGAATAAACCCGGAACCCGTACCTCTCTTGACTCGTTCTTCCGGCTGCGGCAAATTGTCCCCAAAAAACCGGCGAAACAAAGGATTTTTGAATGCTTCCGGCACTTGATTCGCCACCTTGCTTGAGGCGTCAATCCGCACTACAGCCGGGCCGACTTTTTCGGCTGCTTCAGCAATAAAATTGGGATTGCTGCGATCGACCGCCCGATTTTCCAGAACAGGAGGAGACGCATAGGGGGGAATTTGCTGGCGTACTACTGGCAAAACCAATCCGGTTTCCAGATTGTTTGAGCCTTGCAGATAGCGATTTCCCAACCATCCCATACCTCCGCCGATTGACAGCAAAGTCACATAAAGGGTCGCTTGCTTAAAAGATAAACTCATTTAATAACTCCCGCTAAGTACCTCATCCCCGCAGACAGGTTCCGAATCAAGCATTTTTGTCTTGGCGACGGGAAGGAAGCGGGGCGGGGCGTACCGCTTCCTCAAGAACATAGCTGTTAACAGGCAGGCGCCCATCGGCATCACAGGCAATTTTGCCGGATTTGCCAAGAGCGAATCAAACTAATAATTCTCATCCTAACTTGGCTTAGCCTGGGATTTACAGTCTGGGGGGTGGCTAGAGCTGTCAAATATGTAGTTTCACAGGATTTTAAAATTGTCAACTGTCCGAAATGAATACTTTTTTATGTACAAAATGACTTGGAAACGCTTATTTCCGCTGATTTTTGCATTAATTTGGTCGATCGCACCCGTTGGGAAAACGGCGGCAAATACCGAGATCCCACCTGCAAATCTTCCTTTAGGTGCACCTGTCGAAAACCCCGACCCCGCCCGCGATTGCCCGAGTCCGGCTATGTCTCGGTTGCGCCGCCACACTGTGGCCCAGGGCGAAACAATAGAAAGCATCGCGCGGCAGTACAATGTGAATCCTGCGGCGCTGATCGGGATCAATCCGATGTTGCGGGGCGGTGGAGTATCTGCTGGAAGTGCGATCGTCATTCCTCCGTACAGTGGCAGCGAGGTAGAAGTGCCTGCGGGCTGGAATTGGCAAAAACTAGCAGAAGCTTACAAAGTGCCTGCAGATTTGCTATTTGAGGCGAATGGGTGCAGGCCTTTGGGGAAAACGGTGTTTGTGCCTGCGGTGAATAGGTCGATCGGGCCTTCTATCAATCCCGATGCAGCGCCATCGGTGCAAGGATTTCCGCTGCCCGCCCCTGCAGTGGAAGCTTTGCGTTACGGGCGGCAATTGCATCAGGCGCGGCGCGAATTTTTTTTCCACAGCGGCGTAGATTTTTTGGCGTCGGAGGGTACGCAGGTTTTGGCGGCGGGCGAAGGGACTGTCGCCTTTGCCGGGCAGCAGGGGGATTACGGGAATTTAGTAGTGGTGAACCATGAAGCGGGGAAGCAAACGCGCTACGCTCATTTGAAAGATATTGCGGTAAAAGTCGGTCAAAAAGTGCTGTCTGGAGAAGTTTTGGGAACTGTGGGGACGACGGGAAAACGGGACATTCCGCCATCTCATTTGCATTTTGAAGTTCGGTACAATTCGGGTTTGGGTTGGGTTGCTGAAGACCCGCTGCTTTATTTGCAAGCGACTATTAAAAAATAGGATTGTTAGTGTGCAGGGGGGGGTGACAACCCGCCCCACATCCAGACGGGGTAAGGATTGAGCTGTGTTGTGGTTAAAAAAGATAGGCAGCAGAATTATTACACGATTGCCTATACCAAAAAATATGTTACCAACATTTTACGAGACTCACTTACAAAAACAACTGACGCAAACCCGGTTTATTTTACTCACAATCTTTTTGAATCTGATAGAATCCGAGAAACAAGTAACGATCGCACTAATCGGGTTCCCATTAATCACTTATTGGTGAACAACTTATTGCCCGATCGCACATTTCTCTCAAATTCGATCGCCCTGAAACCGACTTAAAATTTGTCTGCTTTGTCGCACGGCCCGCCGGGGGTTCAAACCCCCGTCTCATAGCGCAAGTCGGTTGAAAACCGACTGAAAATTCATCCTTAAATCAATCTAATTCTTCAGTCCTCTTTCAGAGGACTTTCGCTATGAGCCGGGGGTTTCAACCCCTGGCGGACTCGGCGACGAACCAACTAGCCCCTGGCGCGGACTAACTAACGGACTAACAAATCAAATTCGATCGCACATTTCTCTCAAATTCGATCGCCCATCCACAAAAAATGCGATCGGCCTTAAGCAAACTCTACATCACACTGAAATTCCCAATAATTCCTGTAGGGGCGGTGCCCCCGTGCCCGCCCGACTATACCCATTATCACCGCCGCGTCAAGCCCTCTACCGAAGTAAGGGTATAGACATTAGGCAAGAAATCTAGGGGATTAGGAGCTGCAAGAAGATCAAATGATAGTTGTTTGTAATCATCAGCAAATAGTCCTCCTCCCTGTCCATTCCCAATCCCAACGTCTAAGAAATTATCCAAGCTTTCACTACCTGGTCCTCCTAGCTCTCTGCCACGATTTGTCAAAGTGAAATTTAACTCTCCTTGACCCTTTTTATCTTCTGGAATTAGAAAACTGGTAGATCCAAGACCTTTTTGACCAGTACCCGTGATCTCTACAATTCTGCTGTCGTTGTCTGGATTCGAGTATTTGACATTCAGGTTAGCAGTCCCCAGATAAGGGATAGCAGACGGTTGTATCTCTATTTTTAAAGAGGCAGTGGATGGTGCTGGGGGACTTGGATTTGTACTTGGCGGTGGTGGAACTGTTGGAGATTGCGGATCGCAAGCATTGATTCCTAATTCTTTGCGAAGATTAGATGATAGTTCGCCCTTACCATCAAAGAAAAATTTGTTGATTCCACTAAATAAGTTTTGAACTGAATCGCCAATCTTAATGAATTTTTCCAAGGGATTTTTCTTTTGTACTGCTTTTTTGAGGTCTTCGTCGTTGCCAAACAAAGCTGCACAAATAACACTAGAATTTTGGCTCATTCCTGCAAATGCCTCAATGACACTGCTTCTTCCATTTGTTGGTAATCCAAATTTTGCCAACGCAGAGCCAGCTTTAGCAACGTTATTCAATGGAGCTACCATCTCTGCTGTTTTCGCAACTGCTTCACAAAAACCTTTGCCAAAAATGCAACTAATCTCTAATGCTAAACCTTGGGCAAAGTCAGTTCCCAAGTCTCCAATTCTCCCAACTTCTGTTTCGCCTGTCGCACTTTTTTCTATTACGCTGGCTGAGTTATTGTCAATTCGTTGCAGAATGACTGAATTGGAGGAACCTGCTTGCTGGAGTTCCGCTCGCGTTCCTTCTGGATTGTAGCGAACTGTGTAGGGTTGAAGGCTGCTGTTGTCTTGATTCGATGGTGTGTATCTGACAGATTCCTGATACACTTGAGTGTCAGTTTTCTTGATGGTAGAAACAAACTGACTTCCATCACTGCCTGCTAGAATCATTTCATAAGTATCTGCTGATATTTGTCTAGCTGTCGGGGTGTCGTAAGTTACAATGTTTGCCTTTACTAAGCGTCCTTGCACATCTGCTGGTGAGACTCCTACAACTCGACCCAAGATCGCACCAGTAGCGCTATTTTTAATTACCGTATCTGAAGTTCCTGGTACGATAGAAGCTGCTTCTAAAGTCACTCCTGCTTCTGTTAAACCGTCAGTTAGTCCAATAAAATCATCGTCTTTATTGAAGTCGGTGATTATATCGGCAGCAGAGGTCGTGCTCGCAGCACTACCACTGGGCAAAACAAAAATATCTTGACCCGTACTGCCAGTCAAAGTATCTATCCCAAAGTCACCGTACAAGACATCATCGCCGTTGCTACCGCCTATTAAGTCATCGCCCTTTCCTCCATAAATTGTGTCGTTCCCTTCGCCACCGGAAAGAGTATCGTTTCCTTGATTTCCGTTCAGAAAATCGTTCCCCAAGCCGCCGTAGAGCAAATCAGCACCACCTCGGCCTTCAATTCGGTCATTTCCTTCGTCGCCATAGACGACATCCCCAGATTCCGAACCAGTAATCGAATCCGCACCGCCTAAACCCCGCAAACCGCCGATGAGAGTATCCAGCAAGCCAAGGGGAATTGTAAATGTGTCGCTTTGCTCAGTTAAAATGTATGCACTACCATCGATCGAAAGTGAGCCACTGCTGACTTGAGAAGTCGATCGCCCAATATCCCCATCAAGACTACCGGAGATAAAGTCGTTTCCCGTGTTACCATTCAAAAAGTATGGCGCGATCGAACTTTCTAGCGTATCGTTGCTTCCCAAGCTAAAGATATTCTGGATATTCTGAGCATTCGATACTGTTTCTTGAGTTGTGGCTTTTTTTGAGCCACAGCCGCAATCAGCTTGATTCTTGGCGCTGCTACCGTTCAATATGTCATCGTTCTTGTCCAGCAAAGCTAAATTGTCACGCATATACTGTTGCTTTGTGTTGGTGATTTAAGAAATCTACCTCACCTGTCTCATCTATGTCTTGACCAAAAAAGCCCGAAAAAGACTGAAAAAGCCCGAAGTTTCCTTAACTTTATATTTCTTCACTTAACCCATGCAGCCCAACGACGATCGCCCGTTGCAAGCCGTCCCTGACGATAACGAACTGCTAAAATTGGTCGATGGTCTAATATTTGAAAAAACAGGTAAACATCTCAACACGCTGCAACGGCTACTGTTTCAGGGAATGTATGATGGTAAAACCTACGAAGCGATCGCTCGCGACACCCGCTACACTACCAAATACGTCCGAGAAGTCGGCTACAAGCTACTCAAAACTCTCTCCGCAGTGATGGATGAAGAGATGCAAAAAGGCAATCTCAAAGCTGCTGTCGATCGCAGAAATATTAGCAATACCTCCAGTAATAACTCAAACTTCGGCAGAGATTATATTCATCAATACGTCGAATACGTCCACACCCTCAACCTCAACCCCTGTCTTTCTGAACCTAGCAAATCTGACAACAAATACGCCACTGAATCCAGATTCAAAACTCAGATAGAACGCCTCGAAATTGATGTTGCTGATGTCGTTTGTAAGTTGCACAGTCAAGGTATCGAACCATGCCAAATCGCTCAGTTGCTCGGTCTGCCAGATATGACGGTAGAAACAATATTGCGTGAATTATCATAGCTAAAATGCGAGATATTTGTAGGGTGCGTCGCTGGGAGATTTTCAAGTTGATTTAGAGATTGTCGATCGCGACGCACCCTACGATATAAAGTAAAATATAATTAATTATCTCGAAGTTCTTTTTCTTGCAAAAGTTGGATAGCCCAAACCCGATCTTCTTCCGATAGAGACGGTACGGGTTCTTGATTATAGTCGATCCGATAATCATAGCCAGCGCGATCGTAAACACCTGCAAATATTTCTGGGAAATTAACAATAGGTTCTACATCTTCCTCGCGCAAGGGAAGCGGAAATATAGGTAGAGAATCGCGGAGATTAAAAGCATAAAGTTCGGCAAACGGACGGCGATTACTGGGACTGACTAAAATCCGATAATCGCTTTGAATAGAATTGTTAAGGATGGGCATAGATTCCCATTTTCGCAGTAAATCGATTTCGACTAAATTGGTTAAACTACCTAAAATACTCTGGCGTTTTTTGAGATAAGTAATTCTTCCTTCTCCACTACGTTTGTTCACGGGAGAAAGAATTTCAATTGCGGTGACAACTTGTTTAGTTGCCATTTCTCGCACTTCCAAGTAAGTCTGTTTAATTTTTTGAGGAGCAGGCACTTTGACGGTAGTCGGAAGTGTTATAGTTAAAGTGGCAACTGAACCTGTAGGAATATTCGGGTTATTAGATTGACGCTTAATCGCGACATCGGGGATACCTACTAAAAGGGAGTCGCTGTTACTGTCATTTGGATCGGTAATTTCATAGATGCGTTTGTCGATTGCAACCTCATATTTAGGGCGAATTTGAGGCATGATGGTATCCGCGATCGCGATAATCAATCGATTGTGATTTTCCTGCCAGAAATCGGGGTGTTCTAAGTAGGGGTCCATTCCAGGAAAGGGTGAAGGCATAGGACTGTTTTCCGATGTATTGACTTTCCAATCATTTTAGCATTTTTAATTTGGTAGGTGCGTCGCTTTAAAGCGAGGCAGAGCCTCTGGATATAGGTTCCCAGGCTGAGGCTGGGAACCAGTTAAAGCTTGTCAAAAACAGGCAGGATGACTGTTCCACAGTAATTATTGGAGATGTCTATTTGTAGATGAATTTAATCTGTTGTGCAACAGGCCGGAAAGCCTGTTGCAAAGAGCGGGCTTTCCGGCCCGCCCCACAATAAATTTAATCTGTTGTGGAACAGGCATCTTGCCTGTTCCTAAAATTATAGACACTCCAAATATCAACTACAAAACAGCAGCAACAGTTGCCATCAACAACCCTTGAAACAATTTCACCCCATCAGTTTCGCCCAACATCGGATCGGAAGCTCTCTCAGGATGCGGCATCATTCCTAACACATTGCCTTGGCGATTGCAAATGCCGGCAATATTATTTAACGAACCGTTGGGATTGCCAGCATCGCTAATTTTGCCCGCCTCTGTGCAGTAGCGAAACAGCACTTGCTCGTGCTCTTCTAGTTCTGCTAATGTATCGGCATCAGCATAATAGTTGCCTTCACCGTGGGCGATCGGCAAATCGATGATTTCACCCGTAGTATAAGCGGCAGTCCAACGAGTATTACCGCGTTCGACTTTCAAAGAAGCGCGATCGCAAATAAAATTCAATCCCGCATTCCGCACCAGAGCACCGGGCAACAAACCAGCTTCAGTCAACACCTGAAAACCGTTGCAGATACCCAATACAAGCTTTCCTTGTTTCGCGTGTTCCGCAGTAGCCCGCATTGCCGGAGAAAAACGGGCGATCGCGCCGCACCGCAAATAATCTCCGTAACTGAAACCACCGGGAATTACAATGACATCAATATCCGAAATATCGGTATCTTCGTGCCAAATCATGCGAGTTGGTTGGTGCAGTAACCCTTGAGTCACCCACACTACATCGCGATCGCAATTTGAACCAGGAAAAACAATAACTCCAAATTTCATAAGCAGAAGGAAGTTCGGCAACAGATTTTGTAACGGATGTAACGGATGTAACGGATAGAAGGAAGAGGTGTCAACTTAAGACTGAAATCTTATGTTTTTCTCCCTTGTATCGAAGTCTCGATCCCCCTAAATCCCCATTAAGAAGGGGAGTAGGGGTTGACTTTGAGTATTGCGAGTTTTCGTGTTTTTAACAGAGACTTTGAAAACTCTTGTCCCACCCCCTACTCCCCTTATTAAGGGGGGTTAGGGGGGATCTCCGGGTTTAAAAACACCCTACGGACGATCGCATTTATGGCGCCGCTGTCTCCACAGCAACAGGAATTTCAGTCAAATCAAAGCGATAATTTTCAATCACTGGATTGGCCAAAAGTTGGTCGCAAACGCGATCGAGTTGTTCGCGGGCCTCCGATTCACCAGCAGCCGTCAGCGTCAATTCAACGTATTTCCCGATTCGCACGCGCTCAACATTGTCGTATCCCATGTGTTGCAAACCAGACTGTACGGCAGTGCCGGCGGGATCTAAAACAGAAGGGCGGAGGGTAACATAGATTTGGGCAAGATATTTCTGAGTCACGGGAATGTTGCGGTATGTGATGTGAAAGTTAGCCCCATTGTATTCTACAACCGAGCTGCGCGCCGATCGCCATTTGGTTAGCCCAAGTAAGATAGCCTAGAAACAGCGACAGATTTGATTCCAGCAGATTACACAAAAAAATTATGAGAACCAACCGCACCCGCAGTCAGGAGCGTATTTTAAACTTGCTCAAAGTCCTGAATCGATCGCTCTCAGCCCAAGATATCTACTTAGAACTGCGTAACAGCGACCAAAGCATGGGCCTAGCAACCGTTTACCGTTCCCTCGACGGTTTAAAGCGAGAGGGGTTCGTTCACGTCAGAACGCTTGCTAGTGGAGAGTCTCTCTACGGTGCCGCCCACCAAGACCAACATCACTTAACTTGTCTCGAATGCGGCACATCAATTACGATCGACGAATGCCCCGTCCACCACTTAGAAAGCCAACTGCAACAATCTCATTCTTTCAAGATTTATTATCACACTTTGGAGTTTTTCGGATTGTGCGGTCGGTGTACTTTGGCTCAAGAATCTTAGGATCGCGAATTAAATAACTTACAATTTTAATGGTTATTGTGGGATGGGCGTCCCGCCCGTCCTTAAAAGACGGGCTCTTAGGCCCATCCCACTTTCTAGAGTGGAAGTTATTTAATTCTCATTCCTTAGAGAAGTTCTTAGTCATGAGTGACATCAATTCCGGTTGCACGAGCGAAATGATTGTTGACTGTTGACTGTTGAGTGTTGACCGAAAGCATCCAGGATACCCGCCACGTGATTCATTCCGAAAGCAGACTCAGGACGGAGAAATAAAAAACCTGTATCCGATAAAGGATCCCCCGAATTTATCTCGCGCAAGTCAATGCTTCAATTCTTTAATCTAAAATCTAAAATCTAAAATCGATTGACTCGGTGTCGAACCGCGCAGGCGGGTTTTGTTTGTGTAGCGACAGATTTTAACCTATCGTTTTATTAACTCGCTCAAGGATGCAAAAACTCTAAATGGTCTCCTGGAATAGAGCGCAATTTTGCAGCAGAGCCTTGCATTTTCAACCGGCCGCGCTCTAACATGATAATCCAATCGGCGCGATCGATCACTCGCGGCCTGTGACTGATAAAAATCGTCGTTTTCCCGTGCCGGTACATCAATAAATTTTCTAAGACTTCCGCTTCGCTTGCGGGGTCAAGCCCTGCGGTAGATTCGTCTAAAATCAATACGGGAGGGTTGTTGAGAATGGCGCGGGCGATCGCCAATCTCTGTCTTTGTCCGCCAGAAATATTCGCTCCAAACTCCCCTAAAACTGTTTGATATTTATCAGGCAATTGGCTGATAAATTCATCCGCCCCCGCAATTTTGCAGACTTTAACAATCTGTTCAAAGCTGATATCTGGACTGCCCAAACGAAAATTTTCCATAATCGAACGGCTCCAAAAATGCGCTTCTTGAGGAACCAATACTACCTGCTGTCTGAGACTGTCGAGAGACAAATCCTGCAAGTTATAAGCGCCAATTCTAATATTACCAGATTGCAGCGGATACAGACCAGCAATTACTTTGGCTAGCGTACTTTTTCCGCAGCCGGAATGACCGATTAAAGCAATTGCTTGACCGCCGGGAAATGTGACAGAAAAATTTTCCAGCAAGTCAAGTCTGCCGGGGTAGTGAAAATTAACACTCTTGCAAACAATACCGTCGCGGTTCTGAATTGTTACGAAAGGTTTATTCGTATCGTCTTTAGTTTCCGGTTCAGCATCGATGACTTCCGACAGGCGTTGAGTAGCTGTTTGCACGCGAGTCATTTCATCAGTAAATCCTACTAGCGAATTTACCCAAGTAGTAACGTTTTGATTCATGCTAATAAACGCTAGCAACTGACCTATACTCAATACCTTGTCAATCACTAAACCGCTACCAATCCACAGCAGAGTAATGCTGCCAGCAGAGGCAAAAAAATCAGAAAATATATTGTTCAAAATGCCAATTTGTGTAGTGCGAAAAGTGAGCTTTGCTAAGCGACCGAAGCGGGTTTGAAATTCTTCCCAAAGTTGCTGACCGCTGCTAGTAGTTTTGACAGTCAGCGCGCCTTTAAAAGTTTCTACTAAAACGCCTTGAGTTTCGGCTTCCAATACCAATAAACTGCGCGTTTTTTGCTGCAGTGCGGGCAGAAACACCACTGTAGAGGCAGTCATTAACAGAGCTATAGCTGTAGCTGCTAACGTCAGCTCCTTGCTGTAAAATAACATAAAAATAAAAGAAACTACAGCTATAAAAAATTGACTGGGCAAGCTGATAGCGACTTGAGAAACTAATTTATTGATTTCTTGAATATCTTGTAATCTACTGACAATTTCGCCACTGCGTCTAGTTTCGTAAAAACTCAAAGGCAATCGCAGGAACTTGCGCGCAAATTCCATCACCAATCCCAATTCTAAACGCTGGGAAAACTGAGCAATTAAGTTCGATTGTACCAATCCTAAACTGCTGCTAAAAAGGTTCATAACTATAACTGCGAGCGCCACACTCGCCAGGAGTTGTCTGTCGCCCCGCACCAGGATGTCGTCGGTGAGCATTTGAACTAGAAAAGGCGAAGAAATTGACAGCAAACCCAACACTGCATTCAGCAAAAATGCTTCCATTAAAATCGGGCTATAAATCCCAATCCGGCGCATCCATTTTTCTAAGGAATTAGCGGGCGGTTGACCCTCTGCGGCTGCAAAAAACCGCTCCGCATCGGGTTCTACTAGCAAGCACAGCCAATCTGTCCAAGCTGCTGCTAATTCTGCTTTAGAAACATAGCGCATACCGACAGCCGGATCGCCGATCGCATATTGGTTGCCCTGTTTTCCGTACAAAACAACCCAGTGAGAGCCGCTCCAGTGAATAATCATCGGTAGAGGGGCATCATCGAGCTTGTCTAAAATAGCAGCGGCTGCTCGCACAGATCGAGCATTAAAGCCGATCGCCTCAGCACCTTGTTTCAAGCCAAGTAAACTCGTCCCTTTTTGGCCGGTGCCCGCACATTCTCGCAAGCGGCTAATAGTAAAATTTTGTCCGTAAAATTTCGCGATCGAAGCCAAACAAGCCGCGCCGCAATCTTCTTCGCTCTGCTGGAGAACAACCTGATATTTCTTAAACCTGTTAACTTGTCCGAATAATGGCATTTTGCCGATCAAAGGGATGTTCTTGAACATTTTGCAAAATGAATAATGGTAGAGCATAAAGAAGATTACTCATCACCAACTACCCAATCAGCAAAAAGCACCCATAAAGTTATGGGTGCTTTCTCGATTCCACAGTTATAAATCTGAATTGCCTAGCACTCAACTTTAGTAGTAGGCGTAGCGGACTACTCTTCTGTATGAACCGTCGCAATTCCGGCGGTACACGACCCAACTGCGCCGCTGCGGGTGACAATTGTATCGATTGGCATAATAGTGACCGCCGTTGACGCTAGCTGATTCTTCAGATGTAAGTTCAGCAAACAGTGAATTGTCCTTTGTTTCTTTCATGATTGGACTCCGTTTAACTTAATAAAATTGAAGGGAAACTAGAAATATTATTTAATTTCTAGAGTCTCGTGTAAATACTGAGTAATACTTCTTGTAGTCCTGTGCGACATCCGGAATACTACGGATAAATTTTCAAAATTTACTCGATCGCACAACTTGACTCAGCTATCTAAACCACTAGGGTTGGGTAAGGGCGATCGCGGCTCGGATCGTACAGATAAAACTGCCTAGGCGGTGGCAGGAAAAACAGCATATTCAGGCCATAGCTGCTGCTGTTATCCGTCTCGCTGTTGTTATTAGCACCGCTAACACCGCTGGTAATGCTGCCACCGTTGACAGTAGCAGATTCTCCATCGGTTAGTTCGATGAAGAGTGAACCTTCTTGATTTTCTGACATAAATAACTCCTATTAATACCTATGTACTTACTTACTACCTACGCATACAGTAAAAACCCGGTAACAGCGCCAAAACTCATGGCGGAAACGCCGTATTTTCATGACCGCGAATTTCAAAGGTGATACCCGCCACGTGATTTATCCGTGGAATCAATCCCAAATCGAAAATTCTCAAGAAAGAGCATTTATCTCGCGCAAGTCAATCCAAAATCTAAAATCTAAAATCTAAACTCGAATGACTGTAGCCCTCTGGCTTCACTCCTCTTGATATTTGGCGAAGTTTGTGGGTGGGAACGGCAAAGCTGTGCGGATTTTTACCTTTACCCTGTGAATTTTGATTTAGACTTCTAAACCTATTCTTGGTTTCCGGAAAGGTGAGAGTAAAGGTGACAAAACAAATCAGCGATCTCTGCCTCTCCCCCAACTCAAAACTCCAAACTCCAAACTATTCCCCTCTCCCCCAGCCGCCATGTCTCTCACTCCCGAAGCCACACCCGCTGAAACCTTTGATAACGACCAGTTTTTGCCCCCTGTCAGCCACTGGACGACTTTGGGGGGCATTTTGATGGTGGCGACCTTTGGCGGGGCGATCGCCCTTGCTAGCGTCACCAAATACAGCGCTACAGTCAAAGCAGATGCGATCGTCCGTCCAGCCGGAGAAGTGCGCCTCGTGCAAGCCGCCACCGAAGGAACCGTCGAAAGCATTGCTGTCAGCGAGAATCAGACAGTAAAAGAAGGAGATGCGATCGCAGTTGTAGACGCTTCGCGTTTGGGCGCTCAAAAAAAACAGTTAGAAGAAATAATTAATCAGTCTCAAACCACAGCACTGCAAATCAACCAGCAACTGCGCGACTTAGAAAATCAAATTTTGGCCAGCGCCCAATTTAAAAGCATCCAAAGTGAAAGTTCCGCCCAACAGGAATTAATCGAATCAGCTTTAGTAAAAATCGCCACACCGCTGCCGGATGTCGCCGAAAGACTGGGCCGAAGTCGGCGGGTTTTGCTCGTCAAGGAATCGTCCCTTCAACAACAATTAATTCAAGCTAAAAAAGAACTAAATCAAATTGAGTTAAAACTCGAAAATAGCGTAATCCGCGCCCCCGCTGATGGTACAATTCTCAGATTGGAAGTACGAAATACTGGTCAAACCGTACAAGCCGGCAGCGCGATCGCCCAAATCGTCCCCAGCGATGTACCCCTGGTAGTCAAAGCCAAGGTGGCATCCCAAGACATCGCCCGCATCCAAATCGGCCAACCCGTACAGATCAGGATTTCGGCTTTGCCTTTCCCCGATTACGGCACATTAAAAGGAACTGTCAGCGAAATTGCCCCAGATGCGATCGCCACTCAAAATCCGGCTAATAATTTAGGTACAGCTTATTACGAAGTGGCAATTAAGCCCGAACAAACTTATTTAACAAAACTCAAATCCGCCCACGGCCAATTCTTCGGAAACTCCCAGGCAAATGTCCCCCGCCAGTATTCGATTCAATCGGGAATGGAAGGCAGAGCCGATATTATTACTGGCGAAGAAACTGTTCTGACATTTGTTTTGCGTAAAGCAAGGTTGCTGACAGATTGGTAATCGAAATTAGTCATAGGGCATAAGGCATAGGGCATAGGGCATTGGGTAGGAGCCTAATCAAAAAAAATGCTTTGTGGAACGGGCTTCTAGCCCGTTGCTAATCCCTACCCCAAAATTATGTCTTGTGGAACGGGCTTCTAGCCCGTTGCTAATGGCCATCGCCAAAAAATCAAAGGATCTTAAATCAAAATAACGTGTCAATATAGAAATGTGAGTTCAATTCTATTCTTTCCTCATGGGCAAACAGCGCGTTCTTTCAGGAGTTCAGCCAACAGGCAATCTTCACCTCGGCAATTATCTCGGTGCCATTCGCAACTGGGTAGAAAATCAAAGTCAGTACGAAAATTACTTCTGCGTAGTCGATTTGCACGCAATTACCGCACCGCACAATCCAGCAACTCTAGCCTCCGACACTTACACGATCGCGGCACTGTATTTAGCTTGCGGCATCGATTTAGAATATTCTACTATTTTCGTGCAATCCCACGTCTCGGCGCACACAGAACTAGCATGGCTGCTCAACTGTATTACGCCGATTAACTGGCTCGAAGATATGATTCAGTTTAAAGAAAAAGCAGTTAAACAAGGTGAAAATGTCAACGCCGGTTTGCTAAATTATCCCGTGTTAATGGCAGCAGACATTTTGCTTTACGATGCCGACAAAGTGCCAGTGGGAGAAGACCAAAAACAGCATTTGGAACTCACCCGCGATATTGTCATCAGATTAAATCACCAATTCGGCACACCCGAAAAGCCAGTCTTGAAACTTCCCGAACCCTTAATTCGGACTGACGGTGCGAGGGTGATGAGTTTGACAGATGGCACGCGCAAAATGTCGAAATCTGACCCTTCCGAACAAAGTCGAATTAATTTATTGGATTCGCCAGATACGATCGCCAAAAAAATTAAGCGCTGCAAAACAGATGCCGTGCGGGGTTTGACTTTTGACGACCCAGATCGCCCCGAAGCTAGAAATTTGCTGACACTTTATCTCCTGCTTTCCGGCAAATCTAAGGAAGAAGTAGCAGCGGAGTGTGAAAATATGGGTTGGGGAGAATTTAAACCCTTGCTGACAGAGACGACAATTAATGCGCTCAAACCAATTCAGGATAAATACAAGGAAATAATGGACGATCCGGGATATTTAGAGTCTGTACTGCGTCGCGGAAGAGAACAAGCAGAAGCTATTGCCAATCAAACTCTAACTAAGGTTAAGACAGCTTTCGGTTATTCTTTACCTGTTTAGTGGTTTGTGGTTAGTTGTTATTGGTTACTGGTTAAGAATAACAACTGCCAACTGCCAACTAACAACTGCCAACTGTCAACTGTCAACTGTAAAATAACAAATAACCAATAACAGACAAATAATCATGAACCGTTTTCGCACAGCCTGCACCACCCCCGGAGAATTTATAATTACCGCCGAAGTTGCCCCGCCAAAAGGTGGCGACATGACTCACACAATTCAAATGGCCCAACGCCTCAAAAACAGAGTGCACGCCATTAATATCACCGACGGGAGTCGCGCAGTGATGCGAATGTGTCCCCTAGCAGTTTCGGCGATTTTAGTGCAGCACGGAATTGAGCCAATTTGTCAAGTTGCTTGTCGCGATCGCAATCTAATTGGCTTGCAAGCGGATCTCATGGGAGCCCACGCTTTAGGCATTCGCAATGTATTAGCACTGACAGGCGATCCCGTCAAAGCCGGCGACCATCCTAAAGCAAAAAGTGTATTCGATTTGGAATCAGTTCGGCTGTTGCAAGTCATTCAAAAAATGAACGGCGGCCAAGACTGGAATGACAAACCTTTAACAGACGGAGTTACCGATTTATTTGTCGGTGCTGCAGTCGATCCGCAATGCCCCAGTTGGTCTGGTTTGCAAAGTCGATTTGAGAAAAAAGTAGAGGCTGGAGCGCAATTTTTTCAAAGTCAATTAATTACAGACTTTGAACTTTTAGATAAGTTTATGCACAATATTGCTGCTGGCTGCAACAAACCAATTTTAGCAGGAATCTTTCTGTTTAAATCAGCTAAAAATGCTGAATTTATTAAAAAATACGTGCCGGGAGTTCACATCCCACAAGAGACTATCGACCGTTTGGCTAAAGCTCCAGAACCATTGCAGGAAGGCATAAAAATTGCTGCTGAACAAGTTAAGCTAGCGCGGCAGATTTGTCAAGGAGTTCACATGATGGCAGTCAAACGAGAAGATTTAATTCCTCAAATTTTGGATTTGGCAGGAATCGAGCCGCTGAGCTAAGATTATACGTAGGGGCGGGTTTTACCCACTATCAATTCCTAAAACTAACGATTTCGCAAAATCGTAAACCCGCCCATCCCGCGCTACCCATTTGAACATCAACAGGACAGTCATGGTTCAAACTATAGACAATCCAACAACTTCTCCTGCCGCCGAACAGCGTTTCACTTGGCGCGGTTTGACATGGCATCAATTCAAGGCAATTCAAGCTGGCTTTGAGGATGTGGCGAATGTACGCTTATTTTATTGTGAGGGAGTTTTAGAAATTGTGGGAATTAGTAAACCTCACGAGGCAACTAGATGTCTGATTGCAGCGCTACTGATAAATTTTTTTCAATTTAATAGAATACAATTTTTTCCGAGTGGCAGTTACAGTCAAATTGTTGAGGGGAAAGTCGAGTATCAGGCAGATTTGTCTTATTGTTTCGGAACAGATAAAGATGTTCCCGATTTGTGTATTGAGGTAGTCATTACTAGCGGTAGTCCGATTAAACTTCAGAAATACCGACTGATGGGAGTCCGGGAAGTCTGGTTTTGGGAAGATGGCACTTTAGAGCTTTACCATCTACGAGAGGAAGGTTACGATCGCATTGCTAGCAGCGAAATACTGCCGGAGTTAGACTTGTGTTTGCTCAAACGCTGCATTTTGTTTGCTTCGCCTTTGGATGCGCTTGAAGAGTTTTCTAGAGGAATGGGCGATCGGCAAAATTGATCTATAAACTACTTTGCAAAATGCACGCTCGACTAAACGCTTATTAATAGGAGCAACTGGCAATGACTGACTCAGAAATCCTTAATTCTGATACCATCAAAACACTAGAAACTAGCATATCAGAAGTTACAGTTTACACCGATCGCGCTTTGGTGACGCGCCGCGGTACAGTCGCTTTGACGGGAAACGAACGAGAATTGGCGATCGCCTCGGTTCCCGCAACCCTCGAAACAGAGTCAGTCAGGGCCACCGGTGCGGGTACAGTTGCAGTGCGATTGCTGGGAGTGCGAACCGAAACAGTGTTTAGCAGCGAACCAGTGGGCGATCGCACTGCCGAATTAACCCAACAAATCCAGGAGTTACAAACCCAAAAACGGGCAATTAACGACAAAATAACCGCCCGAAAAATTCAGCTCAAATTTGTTGAAGGTTTGAGCGAAAAAAGCGTCGGTTTCTTTTCCAGCAGCATCGCCAAACAGCAGGTAGGTTTAAACGAAACTGGCGAATTGCTCAACTTTTTAGGAACTAATTACCTAAAATATGTAAGTGCGATCGCCCAGCACGAAAGACAACAGCACGAATTAGACAAGCAAATAGAAGCTTTGCAGCAGCAGTTGTGGCAAGTACAAACTCCCCATTCCCAGCAGAGTTTTAACATCATTGTCGCCGTAGAACCCAGCGGCAGCGGCAATTTTGAACTAGAAGTTTCCTATGTAGTCATGCGAGCCCGTTGGACTCCCCTTTACGACTTGCGAGTCAACACTACCAACAACCAAATTAATCTCAATTACCTAGCCGAAGTCAATCAAAATACAGGCGAAGATTGGACGGGAGTAGGGCTTACTTTATCTACAGCCAAACCCGGAATGGGAATGCTACCCCCCAAATTAGAATCCTGGTATATCGATATTCTTCGCTCAAAATCGCCTCCAGCAGAATTTCACAGAGCGGGAATGACAAGAAGTATGGCATCATACGATTCTAAATCAGGTGCAAAAGAAGTAGCATTAGCCATGATGACTGAGCCTAGTGTTTCTGCAGCACCCGAACCCATAGAAGCTCAAACCGCCACAGCCCAAATATCGAGAGAAGGAGGCACTATCACATTTCAAGTCGGCGGAAATACTAATATTCCTAGCGACGGCACACCGCACAAAGTCACGATTTTTAGCGAAAATAATCCCTTTAAACCTGAATATATTGCCGTCCCGCGATTAGTCAGTTTTGCCTATTTGCAAGCAGTTGTGGTGAATCCGCTGACAGGTGCAACTCTGCTTCCCGGTAAAGCAAATATCTTTCGCGACAACACTTTTGTCGGCAGTGTGCAGTTAGAAAATGTTTCCCCCGGCCAAGAATATAAACTGAATTTAGGAATAGATGAAGGGCTAAAAATAGAGCGGGAATTAGTAGAAAGACAAGTAGATAAAAAACTGATCGGTCAGCAGAGGCGCACGAGTTACGCTTATCGCTTAAATGTGACAAACTTGCATCAGGTGCAGGTACACCTGACACTACAAGAGCAATTGCCAGTCAGCCGCAATGAACAAATTAAAGTGCGATCGACTCTCACTAATCCGAAGATAGTAGCAGGTGAAATGGGACTGCTGGAATGGATAATGTCTCTGCCAGCGCAAGCAAAGCAAGAGTTATATTATCAATTTGTTGTCGAACATCCTCCCGACTTAACAGTCACGGGTTTAGATATTTAATATTAAGTAGGTAAAAAGTTGTTTCTAATCAGGACTTTAGTCCTTATTCGCCAGAACTATGAGGACTGAAGTCCCGATAAACTATCAAATTTACCTGTAATTGGTAAACTGCAAAGCCATCGGATAATCTTCTTGCTTCAACCGTTGAATTACCAACTGCAAATCATCCTTATCCTTAGCCGAAACGCGCACTGCATCACCTTGAATCGAGCCTTGAATCTTTTTAAACTCATCTCGAATTAATTTAGTGATTTTCTTGGCAATTTCCTGGTCAATCCCTTTTTTCAGTTTGATTTCTTGGCGTACTCTAGTACCACTAGCAGCTTCAATTTTCCCATAATCAAAAATCTTCAGAGACAAATTGCGCTTGGCGGCTTTCGTTTGCAAAACAGTGTGAATTGCGTCGAGAGTAAATTCGCTGTCCGTATTGACAGTAATGGATTCTGCGCCCAATTCTAGAGTGGTTTTGGTATCTTTCAAGTCGTAACGGCTTTGAATTTCTCGCGTTGTTTGGTCAACAGCATTGACTAACTCTTGCCGATCGAACTCGCTGACAATATCAAATGAATAGCTACCTGCCATAAAATTATAATTGGTAATGGGGCATTGGGCATTGGGCATTGGGCATTGGCAAAACAGGGCATTGGGCATTAACAACTAACCAATAACCAATAACCAATAACCAATAACCAATGAATACTGAAAATTAGCCGTTAACAGCCATCAAACTGAAATAGAATAAAGAAACAGTGCAAGAAGAACTAATCGCAAACATGAGCGATCGCCCCAGCGGTATATTCAGGATATAGAAAACCGAAAACAACAACCGGGCGATCGTAAAAGCGATCGCAGCCCAACCCGCGAGTTCCGAATCTACCCCCGTCACAAAAGCCATCAAAGCCGCCGCTGAAAACAGCATAAACGTCTCAAACGAATTTTGGTGAGCCCAAGTTGCCCGCTGAGCGTAAGCAGGCAACCTATCAAACATAGCGCGGGGGGCTGCTTGGTCGTAGCCTAGCTGCAAGCGGGCGAACGCCACCACCAAAAACGGTGCGTAAACCAGCGCTGCAGCTGCAGCAATACAATCAAGCAGAATAACCGACACAGGCAATCCCAAGAGCATCATCCGCCTCGCATTTCAATCAAAATAGAACAGAGTAACCACCTTGCGCTGTTCCTCCGCATCCTGGCAAGTTTTCAGCAAAGTGTGGCTTTCGTGAAAAGCAAAACAGATCAGTTGCTGGCAGCGAGAAATAATCTCCTGATTGCACATGGCGCTTGCTTCCGGGAGAGACAAGCTATCATTTTTGGGATTTTCTACCAAATGTATCACTTGTTCGAGTTGGTCGCGAGACTCCCGGGGCTGGCGACTCATACTTTGTGGCAAAATCACTGTCAGCAGATTAGGATCTGCTCGCATGGCCCCCCGAATTGCCGCTGAATTGGTGCCTGTAGCGCCAGAAGTGATGAGCTGATTGCCTCCCAGAACTATGGCGTAGCTCAGCATCTCAATTAGCTGCTGGTGGGTAATAGGAACGTGGCGAGAACCCAAAAGAGCAATCCGCTTGGAGCCGGTTTGCTGGATCGCCGCAAGTTCTTGTAAAAAATCATCTACTCTGGGTAGCTCAATTGATTGACTCAAAGAATTTATTAAATTAAATAAAACTACGTTGTGGATTTTAGCAGACTCACTAGCCATTGCCACCAAAAAGAAGTTAAGAATTGCTGATTTGCCCGATCGGACTAGAGGAGCGGGAGAGTTGAGGAAGCCAGAGCTCAAGGTAGAATTCAAGAAAAATTGAGAATTTAAGAATTTTACCTTTTTATTTATTTAAACAAAAAGTTCTCTCTGCCGAATACCTTCTTCCCTCAGCTCCGGCTCTCTTCTTAATGGACTAGATCGCCCAGGCCCAAGGATGCCATCATGCCATCCAAGTCAAAGTGTTCTGCCATTAGCTGAGTAACGCATTCCACCTTGATCGGTTCGTGCAGGCGCACGCTGCCAAAGGTGCTGTCGATAATTTCTACCGTGGTTAAGGTATCCAAATCAACAGACAAAACCGGAATTTCCATTTCTTCTGCCCTGCCAATCACTAGGGGAGAAGGAGGCAAGTGGCCTGTCAAAATTAAGCACTGAGTCGAGCTCTCCAGAGCCGCTAGCTGAATGTCCGTGCGATCGCCCCCCGTCACCACCGCCATATTTCTCGCTTTGCGGAAATACTTCATAGCCGAACTAACATTCATCGCGCCAATTGTCAAGGTTTCCACCATCAAGTCCAAACGGTCAGGACGGCACAGCACATCAGCTTTCAATTGGTGCACCAATTCTTTGACGCTGACACTTCGCAGCAAAGCACTTCTCGGCAGCATTCCCAAAACTGGAATACCCGCAGCCTCCAGAAAAGGCCGCACAGTCGCCGTTACCGATTCGAGTTTGTCCGAGGGAACGTCATTGAGTACCACGCCCAGCAACCGCGAACCCAAACGCTGTTTAGCCGACAGCAAATCGTCTACATACAGATCGATCGGGCGGGCTACCAACAGCACAGAGGCATCAATTGCCTCAGCGACTTGAGCCAAAGACAAGTCAAACAGACTCCCTTCCTCCAAATTAGCTGGGCCTTCTAACAGCGCCAAGTCTCCGCTGGGAGCTTGCAAATATTGCGCTAAAGACTGGAGGTAATCTGTCTTGTCTTCTCCCCGCAAACGCTTGTGAACCGTCTCTTCATCCAAATACAGCAGTGTTGACGGCATCTGACTTTCTGAGAGATTCAGCGTCTCTACGGCGAACCGCACGTCTTCGTCCTCTATCCCAGCTCCTGGCGAGCTCAAACAGGTTCCCAGAGGTTTGCCGTAGGCGACGGCCAGTCCTTTTCCCCGGAGTCCGAGTGCCATCCCTAGGGCGATGGCAGACTTGCCACTGTAAGCTTTTGTGGAACCGATCAGCAAATATTTAGTCAATTTGGGTACGCCTTCAATCCTCAATGTGCACCTGTCTATTTCAATAAATTTAGTTTTTCAACAGTATTTTTGAACTGAGCCTCAGTTTAGCAATACTATATTATACTCGATTTTGTCGCTTTTGGGCAGATTGTTTTTTAGCGAAAAATTTTTATTTACCTGTTCGCAACCATTTTCTTCCCATTCTTTTTACTTGATTTTGGAAAATCTGTTTTTAAATTATTTGTTTTTCCAGCAGCTTTTTATAAAATTTTATAGCTCAAAACCACTTGGAAAACAAACTTCAATTATCAAGTTTTTGCCCTACTTTTTCGCACTCCAAAAGATTAAACTTAATTTTATAAATATTAAAAAATGAGACGGATAAACGTGCATTTTTACGGCGAAATATGTATAGACATAGGTGATTAATTTTTTGTTTGGTGTATATACGTCATAAATAATTTGTTATTTTTTTACCCCCTACCCTTGGTAATGGAGGCTGAAGTGGGGTAAAAAAACTCTCATTTGTGATTTTTATAATATAGGTAGTTTGTAGGAATAAACCTTGGTAATTGCCTGCTCATTTTTGTATACAATCGAAAATCGATAGGTATTATTTATTATTAGTGGGAGTAACCGCGTTTAAACCGATCGGTGGCACTGCGAGCAATAAGCTGCTTAGAATCGGAATTCTAGTTTCTAAGGAATGAGAATTAAATAACTTCCACTCTTGAAAGTGGGATGGGCGTCCCGCCCGTCTTTTAAGCACGGGCGGGACGGCCATCCCACAATAACAATTAAAATTGTAAGTTATTTAATTCGCGATCCTAAACACATAAATTGTCGGGCGGCGCGGGCTGGAATTTCGGCAGCCTTTAGGCTGATTGCGATGCTAGCCCAATGGCAGTTTAAGGGCTGTATATTGATTTTCCTTGCCTCTACAGCGCTTTCCTCTCAGCTACCGAGTCGCAAAATTGGAACGAAATCGGACGGCGCGATTCGCCTCACGGCGATAGCTTCGCTCGCGCGTACTCGCGCAGCACCAATCGATGTCCGAAATAGGCTTTTGCGCTTGTCCCACAACAAATACAGCAGTTTTCAATTGGATTAAATACAGGTAGGGACTCAGGTTTTGCCTAAGTTCCTACGCAAAATCTGTATCGCGCTCAACTGAAAACTGCTGTAGATTTACTTTAGCAATGGGATAAGTGCTGACCCCCAAAGGGATTATTGAGAATGATCCAAGAACTCACTTACTCTTTCCGCTTTTCAACTAGAGCTGGCGCACAAATCATGTAATGTTGCCACCGTCGCTCTACACTATTGGTGCTGCAGTTATAGCGCCAGTCAATCGATTTTAGATTTTAGATTGAAGAAAGCAACCCCACTGATAAATCCGGGGGCTGGCGATGGGGAGCGAGGAGCTTTTTTCTCGATCCGCGAATCAATTCGGAGGCCCCGGACTAAATTGCTCGATCGTCAATTGCGGACTTTCGAGAGTGCTGCTGCGGTGAAAGTTATTCATCCATTCGCATCAGCTTGCGGTAAAACGTTTTAGAAAAATCGACGGTACGAGTTCGCTGAAAAGTCAGGAGAACCTCAATTAAGCAACTAACAAACTCAGAGCTTTGCATAGTCACTTCGTAGCTGAGTTCAGCATTGCCGTCAAACAACACGCGACAGCGGGTTAAGTCGATCGGCAGCGAGGAGATATTCCAACTAGCGACAAACGGCACGCTCTCCCCGCCGTCAATTTTTCTTGCCCCCTCCAAGGTTTTGAGCTTGTAGAGGCCAATAGCGTGCGGCAAAAACTTGCGCCTGGGCTCTTGACAGAAAGGCGCGTAGACTTTCACTTCTTTGTCATCGGCTGGCTTGAGTTGAGGAATAGACATATTTCCACCTCAGACAATTATTACTAACAGATAGTTTAGATCCCCAGAAAAAACTAGCAGATATTCCTGGTCGATCGCAAGCAAAAGTCAGTCGATTTTAGATTTTAGATTTTAGATTTTAGATTTACAGCACAAAAGATGAATCTGCCAGCAAGAAGGGGAGTTTAAAATTTGGGGTGGCGAACAACTGAAGTCTGGAGGCTTGCATCCATTTGCGGGTAAAGCCAAATAGTTTATCCAGTATGCAGTGCCGGTTTACCAGGGCCGTACCAGCAACAGGTTCTCCTGCGGTGCCCTGCAAGCGCCTGCTTTCGACAAAAGCCCAGAAACTGATACAGTAGATGCTTATATCTAAAATCAAAAACTATTGGTGGTTGAATCAAGTAACCTATGCAGGAGAGTTCTTGGCCAGAAAACGACGCTCGCAGCGAGCTTAACTTGGACATCTCTGATTTAGCTCAAGAAGAGCTCAAGAGTTTGACCTCGCACTCGAAGCTCAGCAAAGTATTTGCTATACCAGACATGGGCGACAGGGTGTTTGACGCGGAAACAAAAGCAGAGCTCCCGGTTGCGGTTTCTGTGCCGGGAACTCCCTCTTTTCCTCAAAATCTGTACCGGGGAAGGCGCGGAAAAGCCGCCGCAGTGCTGACTGCGATTTGGGCCGGCACGATCGCCCTGCACTTGATTTCTTGGGGTGCGTGGGTAGTGTGGGGGTTGACGGGACTGCTGTGGATGCAAGCATTTCGAGTGTTGTTTGCCGAACCCAAGCCCGCACTGCCGCCTCTTGCCGATGAAAATCGAGAGGATTGGCCTTACGTGTCGCTGCTGGTGGCGGCGAAAAATGAGGAAGCGGTGATTGCCCGATTCGTAGAATCCATCTGCAATGTAGATTATCCGATCGACCGCTACGAAGTTTGGGCGATCGACGATCACAGCAGCGACGCCACGCCGCTAGTATTGGAACAGCTAACCAAAAAGTACCCCCAGCTCAAAGTATTTCGCAGAGGAGCAAATGCCAGCGGCGGCAAGTCTGGAGCACTCAATCAAGTGTTGCCCCTGACTCGCGGGGAATTTGTGGGAATATTTGACGCCGACGCGACGGTAACGCCGGATTTGCTGCGCCTGGTGCTGCCGGTGTTCGATGGAGAAAAGGTAGGGGCTGTGCAAGTCAGAAAAGCCATCGCCAATGCTGCGGTAAATTTTTGGACTCGCGGCCAAGAAGCAGAAATGGCTCTCGACAGTTTTTTCCAGCAGCAGCGGATTGCGATCGGCGGCATTGGAGAATTGCGCGGTAACGGCCAATTCATGCGCCGCACCGCCTTGGAAAGCTGCGGAGGCTGGAACGAGGAGACGATTACCGACGACCTGGATTTGACGGTGAGGCTGCACCTAAACCGATGGGACATTGAATTTCTCGCTTTCCCAGCCGTGTCAGAAGAAGGAGTCACTAACGCTCGCGCTCTGTGGCACCAGCGCAATCGCTGGGCAGAAGGTGGCTATCAGCGTTATCTTGACTACTGGCGGCTAATTTTGCGAAACCGCATGGGAACTGGGAAAACTTGGGATTTATTTGGATTTTGGGTATCTCAATATTTCTTGCCCACAGTAGCCCTACCCGACTTTGTGATGTCAATTGCGCTGCGCCGGATGCCGATCGCCAGTCCCATAACTTTTATGACCCTTACATTGTCGGTGGTGGGAATGTTTGTCGGTTTGCGCCGCACTCGCAAAGAAACCAAATTTGACGTAAGGCGAGTTTTTGTCACCGGGCTGCAAACGCTGCGGGGTACTGTGTATATGTTCCACTGGCTGCTCGTAGGGACTGTAACGGCTCGGATTGCGGTACGGCCCAAGCGGCTCAAATGGGTCAAAACCGTCCATCAAGGCGCTGTTAATAGCCTCAAGTAAACAATTCGCAGAAATATATCGGCACAGTATGGCCGAAAGTCCGAAGATTTTGCGAGACAAAAAAACACCAACGCTCGCCAAATATCTCCCTGCCAGATCCTAAGAGTAAAATTTGGCAATTTCGAGAAAAAAACACTTTGAAACAGCTTAGGTAATAGGTAATCGGCGAGCGGTAATAGCGAATAAGTAATCGGCCATACAAAAGTCTAAAATTAAAAGATAAAAGCGAGAATTTTTAACTTTTAACTTGACAAAAAACCAATTACTATCTATTAATTATGAATTGCCAATTAGGACGAATTGCTTGTTGCCAACTACCCGTCACCCGTAATTGATAAATGGATTTGTTAGAGTACCAAGCTAAATCATTATTTCGCCAGATGGCAATTCCGATTTTGCCGTCGCAGCGGATTGACAATCCCGCCGACCTCAAAGGACTGAAAATTCCTTACCCCGTTGTACTCAAATCGCAAGTGCGGGCTGGGGGACGGGGCAGGGCGGGCGGTATCAAGTTTGTGGAAAATACGATCGATGCAGTAGCAGCGGCTCAAACAATTTTTAATTTGCCGATCGAGGATGAATATCCCCAAGTCCTGCTGGCAGAAGCAAAGTACAACGCCGACCAAGAATTGTACTTAGCGGTACTCCTAGACCCCGTAGCGCGCCGCCCGGTGCTTCTGGGTTCGAGCCAAGGAGGTATGGATGTCGAAGGGTCGATCGAGCAAATGCAGCAAGTTGCCGTAGATCAAGAATTTTCGCCATTCTATGCGAGGCGTCTCACGCTGAAAATGGGATTGCAGGGAGACTTGATTCAATCGGTGAGCACTATTGTCGAAAAAATGTATCGACTGTTTGTCGAAAAAGATTTAGACCTAGTAGAAATCAATCCTCTCGGCATCAGTCCAAGGGGAGAGGTAATGGCTTTAGACGGTAAAGTCACCGCCAACGACGATGCCTTGGGACGACATCCAGATTTGGCAGCACTCTCGGAGAAGAAGCTCTTGGGCGGGTTGGCACGGGAAAGAAGAAGTCCCCATTCTGGGGGCGATCGCTCCCATTCCCAGTCCAAGGTTCAGCAGTCGCCGGAGTTTGACCCCAAATCTAAATCCCCAATCTCGAATTCCGAATCCCTGCAATTAATCGAACTAGACGGGAATATCGCGATTTTGTGCAACGGAGTGGGCCTGACAATGGCAACTCTAGATGCTGTAACCCACCAAGGAGGAAAACCAGCTAATTTTGTGAATATTGGTTCTCTAGACCGCTACTATGCAGCAAATGCCCTGCGCGATCGCGTGGAGTTGGGTCTGGAGTTAGTCGCTCAGGATAAAAGCGTTAAGGTGATACTTGTAAATATTTTGGGCAGCGCCTCCAAGACCGAGGAAATAATCGCTGCAGTAGCCGGCTATTTGGAACGGAAAGCTCGCGCTAACCGCCACATCCAAGTTGTGCTGCGACTGGTAGAGATCGATGCTGATGCTGTTAAAAAGCGTTTGGGACAGTTGCCGGTGCAGCTAGCTAGCACTTTGGATGAGGCCGCGGCCGCTTCTGTATCATCCGTCAAGTAGCGGCAGTAGACCGGCAAAAAATGAGATTTCTTTACAGATGAAGGCCTTCTGCTTTTTACAGATCGAGTGTCAAGTGGGAAAAAGTCAATCACCCGGCGCTGCTCGGAGTACCGAGACAGCGCGGGCACAGAAATTGCCTAGTTGACCAGTCTAAGTGGTGCGCCCACTACGTTTAAGGTAAGCGTTCAAGTACCTACCAGAAAATGCGTGCTAGTTTTCTGCTCTAGAACTTAAAAGTTAAACAGGTGTAAGGGTTAAGCCAGTGCTTTTAAGATAGTTACCGACCTTAAACATTGACGAAGCAAACATTACCCCGTAAGGGAGGACTTAAATGTCTAATTTGGTTTTTGTACTTGATACCAAAAAACGACCGCTCAATCCAATCCGCCCAGGATTGGCACGTAAATTGCTAACTAATGGCAAAGCTGCTGTCTTCAAAAGGTATCCATTCAACCTAATTCTCAAAGTAGAGGTAACAGTACCGCAAAAACCAATTACTCTCAAAATAGATCCTGGCTCTCGAACTACTGGAATTGCGTTAATACAAGGAGAAAACGTAATCTTTGGTGCAGAGCTAACACACCGAGGACAAGCTATTAAAGCCAGCCTTGAATCTCGCCGTTCATTGCGTAGAGTCAGGAGAAATCGCCATACCCGCTATCGTCGGGCTAGATTCTCAAACAGGACTCGCCCTAAAGGTTGGTTAGCACCAAGTTTGCAACATCGTGTCGAAACAACCCTAACATGGGTGACTAGATTGATTAAACTCGCCCCCATTGCTTCTATTGCTCAAGAGCTTGTCCGATTTGACTTACAGCAATTAGAAAACCCAGAGATTGCTGGAATCGAGTACCAACAAGGCGTTTTGCATGGCTATGAGATCCGCGAGTATTTGTTGAACAAATGGGAGAGAAAATGCGCTTACTGTGGTGAAATAAATACACCATTACAAGTCGATCACATTCATCCCAAAGCCAAAGGCGGAGCTAATCGCATTTCTAATCTTTGCCTTGCTTGCGATGCTTGCAACAAAAAGAAAGGTACTCAAGATGTTGAGCAATTCTTGTCTAAAAAGCCAGAGATTTTGAAGCGGATTCTATCTCAAGCAAAACGTCCGTTAAAAGACGCAGCAGCCGTTAACTCAACTCGTTGGACATTATTTAATCGACTCCGTACAACTGGCTTGCCTGTTTCTACAGGTAGTGGTGGCTTAACGAAGTTCAACCGCATTCAATTAAATTTACCTAAAACTCATTGGCTAGATGCAGCTTGTATCGGAAAGGTTGAGTCATTGAAGATTTTAACAAGCAAGCCACTATCGATCAAAGCAACTGGTCACGGGACACGTCAAATGTGCCGCACTGGTAAATTCGGCTTTCCATCTCGCTATGTTCCCCGGTTTAAGTTTGTTAAAGGTTTTCAAACGGGAGATATTGTCAAAGCGATTGTAACCTCTGGCAAAAAAATTGGTACATACGTTGGACGTGTTGCCGTAAGAACCAGTGGCTCATTCAATATTTCCGCCTCAGAATTAGTGTCAGGGATTAGCCACAAGTATTGTTCAGTTATTCACAGAAAAGATGGTTATTCGTATGCGGCATAAACCTTGCCCCCCTTTTCCTCTCGCCGGTGACCTGGGTACAGGTACAGCGGGAGTCTCCAAGGGGGAAGAAAGATGAATTTAACTCCTGAAAGCAAAGTCCTAGTACAGGGCATTACAGAATCTCCCGCGTCTACCCGCGCCGCCCTGATGATGAAAGCATACGGCACGAATGTAGTCGCCGGTGTCAGTCCCGGTCGGGGGGGGCAGGAAGTGGAGGGAATTCCGATTTTTGATTTGGTAGAACAAGCAGTGGCGGCAGTGGGTCACGTTGACACTGCGGTAATTTTGGTAGATGCTTACTCGGTGCTGGATGCGGCTCTAGAAGCGATCGCCGGAGGAATTCGGCAAATCGCGATCGTTACTGGGGGAGTGCCTCCTCTGGATATGGTTCACTTAGTCAGAAAAGCAGAAGCCACGGAAACTTTGGTAATCGGGCCCAACAGTCCGGGGATTATTGTGCCCGACAAACTGCTGCTGGGAACTCACCCCAAGGAATTTTACACTCCCGGCCCGGTGGGAGTGATCAGCCGCAGCAGCAGTTTGACTTACGAAGTTGCCCTAGAACTGACGGAGGCCCGGTTGGGACAGTCGATGGCGGTTTGTATTGGCTGCGACGCGATTGTCGGTTCTTCTTTTATGCAGTGGCTGCAAATTTTGGACGAAGACGACAGTACGGAAGCGATAGTTTTGGTGGGGGAAGTTGGCGGGTGGAGCGAACAAGCTGCTGCTTCTTACATCGCCTCGGCGATCGACAAACCCGTGGTTGCTTATCTGGCCGGCCGCTACGCTCCCAAGGGCCCGTCTTTGGGCCACGCCGGCATCCTGATCAGTTCTCGCGCGGCTGCCCAGAAAGCCTTTGGAGTTTCGGCCCCAAACAAAATGGCGGCCTTTGAAGAGGCGGACATACCTGTGGCAGCTCGGCCTTCTGAGGTTCCGAAGTTGCTCAAAAAATTGCTCGATAAAAATTGATTGCTTTGGGAGTTTTCACAACAGTCCTAACCGTCTTGGCGGTTGCGATCGGGGTAGGGCGGCAGGGCTGTTTCATTCTATTGTAGGGGCTGCCCCCGTGGCAGCCCCTATATTTGAAACACCGATTCCCTCGTCCGTGGAGGGGGTAGGCACGGGGAGTAGGGGTAGCACTACCCCTACAAAACGATGATTTCCCTGAGAATGAAACAGCCCTGGGTAGGGCGGGGGCAGGTTGGGTCTCAAAAGTGTCTGCAGAATGCCACAACAGCCCCTTCAACCCGCCTTTAGGACAAATTTATAATTTTTTCACCAAAGCCCTCTGACCGGCGTCACAGGCTGCGGTGCGGGTGCTGGCAATGGCGCGGCGCGGCGCGGCGCTGGAGGCGGAGTTGTGGGCTGCACGCTGCGGCGAGGTTCGATCGGACTTTCGGTGGAATTTGTTTCAGTTGTGCGAGTTGTCGATCGCGTCACATCTTGAAGCAGGCTTTGCAGAGTTCCGGCTATACTCTGAACTTTCTGGGCGGCGGTGCGAAGGCTGGCAACATCTACATAAACCTCGTTGAGAGGATACTTTTTCAGAATTTCCAGCAGCGATACCTTACCGTCATCCCCGGATGCCAGGATCACCGCTGCCCGCAAAGCTTTTCCGCTTTCTGTGCGGCGCTGAGTCCGAATTGCTTGACCGATGTCGTCAGTGATTTTTTCTCCTGGGGTGCTGTAAACTACCCTCGCCAGATTAGCAGGCTTTAAACCAATTTCTAAACCCATGAACCCCCGCAGTATTTGCGCGTCCATTTTGGAGAACCGGATAATTTGTTGGAGGGTTGGCGTCGTCGTGCCGTTTTTAGCAAATTCTTCTAAGTCGCTGATGTTGATGGCTTGTCTGATCGGGCCAAATGTGAGGACAACTTTTTCGGCCCCTAATGCTCTACTGCTGCTAGATAATATGCTCCCGCTTGCTCCTAAAAGTAGGGCAATGCCGATCGATACAAATTTTGTTAATTTCATATTCACCGCAACATTAAAATTATTTTTTCGAGATTTGTACATTTTTGTACATTGTACAGTATAGATGCAGCAGTTATATTCTACAAGGTCGCCAGTCTAATTTGTGCCCGCGTCACACCGACAATCTCGACCGAGACTTTTTCTTATCTTGACTTTAAGAATAAGTAACGATCGTCAATTAAATCATTTCCCTTTTTTCTTGTGGGATGGGCCTGAAAGCCCGTCCAGAAAGGACGGGCTTTCAGGCCCATCCCACAACAGTCATGAAAAGTGGATTTTATTTAATTCTCATCCCTAACCATATCTGCCGACCTATTTTTGATTCTCTTCATTCTGCCTTCTACCTTGTACATCAGAGTGTCTTCTACATCAGAGTGCCTTCAGCCTTCTACATAAGTGCCTTTTAGAAGTTATGTTGAAAACCAAGCGCAAATCCAAGAAATCCAAACACAAGCACAGCGAAAAAACAACAGCGCTCAGCAAAAAAGAAGTAACTGCACAAAAACGCAAAATTTCCCAAAAGCGCAATGAAGTGGTGCAGGCGATCGCCATAAGCTGCTTAATCACTGTTGCTCTCAGCATTCCCGTGTTTTTCGTAGCCGGCCCTAAGATTGCTATTGGAGGAGGCGCAGCCGCAGCCATCTTGCTGCTTTCCTACAAATACCCCCGTCAAGCTTTGTGGACTTTTCTAATTTACCTGCCTTTTGGCGGTACAATTACCTACGCAATTGGCGGCGGGAATGCTGCATTTCAAGTAGCCAAAGATGCTTTCTACATACCAGCTCTCATCGCCCTAATTCAAAGCTGCAAAAAGAAACAGTTGCCCCTGTTCATTCCCAAACAAATGCTTTCTACCTTCAGCATCCTGTTGATGATGGCAATGCTGACTTTAATTTTTGTCAACGGGGAGATGCAGCTCAACCCTAGGGGGGGCGACAAACCAATTCTGCAAGGAATTCTCGGCTTAAAAGTATTGATAGGTTACATACCGCTGATTGCTTGTACCTATTATCTGCTCCGCACTAAGAAGGATTTGGTATTTTTTAGTCGAATGCACATCGTTTTGGCGATCGTTTGCTGCCTTCTCGGTTTGATTCAGTACCTGTTGCTGCAAAGTGGAAAGTGTGCGGGAACCAGAGGCATGATCGGAGCAGAATTATATAAAGCAACGTTGGAAGCTAGATGTTTTGTCGGCGGTTCCTTGGTGTTCAGTCCAGAAGTCAAGTTTGTCCGCTTGCCGGGAACTTTTGTCGCGCCTTGGCAGTGGGCGTGGTTTTTAATTTCTAATGCTTTTTTAACCTTTGCCTCTGCCTTTTGCGATCCTTCCTTCTGGTGGCGAGTTATCGGTTTATTTGGCATGGCATTAGTATTTGCCAATGCAGTTATTTCGGGTCAAAGAGCTGCTTTAGTTATGGTTCCCGTTGCTACAGCAATCCTGCTAGTTCTCACCGGTCAATTAGTTAATTTAAAACGATTTATTCCCATTGGTGCTGGACTGGCGATTCTGCTATTTGTCGGTGCAGCTATTAACCCGGGAATTATCGAGCAGCGGTGGGATAGTTTTGTTAGTCGCTGGAATGCTGCACCGCCCCAACAGTTTCTCTTTAATCAGTTCGAGCAGAGCAACAATTTTATCATTGACAAACCTCTGGGTAGAGGTGTGGGACGTGCAACTAATTCAACGCGAATATTTGGTGCAACGCAGCTAATTGAAACTTTTCAACCTAAGTTGATCTACGAACTCGGTTATCCGGGAATGATTAGTTTTCAGATGATGCTTTTACACTTAGCTTTTCTAACTTTTAGAGCTTACCGATCTGTCAAGGACAAAAGTTTGCGGAGTTACGGAGCTAGTTTTTGGGTGTTTGTGGCATTTATTACGATCAATACTCAATATTATCCGCTGGATGTAGATCCAGTGTCGGTGTATTATTGGGTTTTAGCTGGAGCGATTTTAAAGTTGCCCAAAATTGATAAACAGGTGCAGGATGAAAAACAGCAGGAAGTTGAGTCAAATGAATTGCAAGTTCACCAGCCATTAAAGGAGAAAAAAATTCTTTCATCTTCCCCAATTTGAGAATTTTTCTGAGTGTTGAGTTTGGTGGATTTTTTCTTGTTAAGTAACCCGCTTTCGCTGCGGGGGAATGCCAATATGGCCCGTGCTGCGGGGTTGATCTGTGCTAAAACTCACCCCTACAGCATATTGTTGCTCTTAAGTTTACTGCGGTTGCCAAACCGGATTGCTAGGATACAAATCTTTGTCATTTGTCAATTTAGTCAATCCTGAACCGTCCCGATTAATTACATACAAGTTGCTTTTTTCGCCTTCGGTTTCATTATATATAAAAGCAATTTGATTGCTGTCAGAATACCAAGCTAATTCTGAAATTTGCGACGGTTTTAGCCTGGTGGCTAGTTGATTTAGCTGGTTGCCGTCAGAATTGATTGTGTAGAGCTTTTGATTGTTGAACTCTCCGGCGACGAAAGCAATAAATTTGCCATCCGGCGACCACGAAAATTCGTCGTAGTTTCTGGGTTTTTGGGTGAGGTTCTTGGCTGTCCCCCGGTTAATGTCGATCAGGTAAATATCTTGCTGTTCGCCTGATAAATCGCCTGGTTTATTGTAATAGTAAGCAATTCGGCTGCTGTCGGGCGACCAAAATAATTTGACGTTGTAAACCTCATGTTGCGGGTTGTTAGTCAATTTTTTTATCTGGGTTCCATCGGCATTAATTGTGTAAATTTGCTGTTTGGGATAAGCGCCGAACAGGAAAGCAATTTTTGTGCGATCGGGCGACCAAAAAAGTTGACTGCCGCCAGATATATATTCGCCTGAACTTTTAGTTAGTTTGGTCATTACCGAACCCTCGGCATTCATTTTGTAGATATTTTTATCCTTGACAAATGCTACCTGCTGAGCGTCCGGCGACAGGTAAAATTCTGAGGAAATTTCTGTTTTAGGCGGATATCCTCCTACTTCCAAATTCCTAACTAATTTAGTTCCTTGGATGCCAGAAATGTCGCTTGTATAAAGTGACTGACTGCCGGGAGTATCAGAGGTAAAACCGTCGCAAGAACGGGCAAAAACAAGTTTCTGGCTGTTGGAAAACCAAACTATTTCAAAATTAGCTGCTTTGCAAGCATCCCCAGCAAACTGTTTAGTTAGTCGGGAACCGTCAGCATTAACTGTATAGATGTCGGTGTCTCCGCTAACGAAAGCGAGTCGCTGGCCGTTGGGCGACCACACTAGGGGAGCGCTAACATCTATATTAGGTGCAAGTTCGCGACGACCGGAACTGGTAGCATTGAGGGCAAATAAACTGTTTCTGAGCTCGCTGCCGCGCATCTGGAGGGCGGTAAACGCTAGTATCCTTGGTTTTTGGGCTGCGGGCGTTCCGGGGCCCTGAAGGCTCAAAAACAAGCTGATTGAGAGTGTTAGGGAGATGAGGGCGATCGCACTTATCGGCCATAATTTATGGAAGCTGAAAAGTTGCAGAATTTGCCACAAGCTTTTGATGGGCGGGCAAGATGCCCAACCCCTACTCCCCACACTCAACTTAAACTTTTTTGGAACGGGCATCTTGCCTGTTCCATGTCCCAGCGGGAAATGCAAGTTAAAACGCATTTTATCCATTCACCTGCTAATTTTTAAAGTGTTTGTCTGTCTATATGCCGCGACAGCCTCAAACTCTGTTTAATTCTGCCAATAATTAGCTCGAACATTTTTTTGCGGGACGGATTCTTGCTGCTGGGTGGCATCCCTAACTCGCAACACATCAAGTTCAAGTCAGTTGCACTCATGGCCAACAATTTTTTCCTCACCTCTTCTTCATTACCATTCTTAGCTTGTAAACGCAGTTCTTCATAAACTTCTAGAACATTGGCAGCCGATAAATTAAGAGGTTTATTAACATCAGCATTCCTGGGAATATCCGAAGTTTTTGAGCCAGCAGAAATCACTCCCCGCTTGACTTGAGTCTCAAGCCTGGTTAATTTTCGAGCAACGTCCCGCAAGATTTCCTTAAGTTCGCCAATTTCCTCAACTAACCCCCCACTTTCTTGTTCTGAAGCAGCCAAAATTTCTTTTTTACTCATTTCAGATACTCCTCACACTCGCGCCATAGTTTTTCAAATTCTCTAACTAATTCTCGCGGCAGTTCTCCCTCATTAATCGCTCGTTTTAGCCCGACGCTTTCCCGAATCGTCGATTCTAAAAATCTAACTTCTATGTTATTATCTTTTGATATCTCATCGCAAAGTCTCTTTACTTCTCTCATGTAAAACTGAACTTCATTTGTCAGCAATCCTCCATAGGTTTTAGCTTTATTCATAAAGACTGCTATCTTGGGAAACGGATAAGGCTCAATCCGTTTCTGGAGCGAGTTTAAAACTAAACTCAATCCCCTAGAACCAAAATAATCGGGATTGACGGGAATTAATATTAAGTCGCAGCAAGAGAGTACGCTGTAGGTGAGGAGACTGAAGGAAGGCGAACAGTCAAAAAGCATCAAGTCGTATTTGGGGAGATTGGCAGAGTTGGCGATTTTGCCGATGAATCTGCGGATGAAGTCTTTAACGCTTTTTCCCTCAAATCCATCGATATCCAACCAATACAATTCTTCAACTGAAGGGACAAAATGCAACTGTTCGTCAATCTGATAAATGGTGTCGAAACCAACGGGAAATTTAAAGTTTTGTCCGGCTTTTTTAAAGACTTCTAGAGCGTCGTAAATTGTAAGTCTATGCTTGAGAGATTTTTCGTACCACTTACCAAATTTGTCATCTAAATGACCTGTATTTTCGTTAAGTCCGATCGCCTCTGTGAGCGACATTTGCGGATCTAAGTCTAACATCAAGACTTCTAAGTCGGTTCCTTGGGAGATAATATTTCCCAGACTCCAAGTGACGGTAGTCTTTCCGACACCGCCTTTGAAGTTGATTACGGCTATTGATTTAGGACTCATGGCTGGCTGTGTTTGGATTTTGCTCAATTTTTTATTAAAACATAACGATCGCCCAATTAGCGTTTGCTAAGTATTATTACTCGAATAATGGCGATCGCCTACTCAAGGCGATCGCCAGATTAACAGCGAGTCTCTTTTTAGAAAAGAACGTCAGGAAACTTGAAAACGTGACTAGCAATATTCCGCACCTTTACTAATGGAACAGGTAATCCAGTTACACTGTAGCCTCGATTTGGTACTACTTTCTGCGAGAGTTCTGGCTGTTGCTGCGAAACTAACAACCTGAATTTACCCGGTTCGACGACCAATATCTCCTGTTGAGGAATGAAAAATATCCAGAGATCGGCTTGCGAAGTCCATCCCCAACAGGGACGGTTGCGATCGTCAAAAACTTCAAAAAACAAGTTTCCAGTTTGCTGGGCTTTTATATCAGTCTTGTACTCAGCAGTTGCGGTTGAACCGTTTGGGCGAATTAGTACGCGGTCAATACCTGCTTTCTGATACTGTGGCAAATCTGAGACATCCTCAATGCGATAGCCATGAATCTGCAACCACTTGTCTACGATCGCCTCTCCTGTCTTTCCTACTTTCTTTTGAGTTTGGAAGTCGTATTCCTGTTTTTGGGAAAGCGGGGGTAGTGGCTGGGAGAATTCGGCTTTGTTGTGCTGATTGTTGTTGTACATGATTAATTTCGTCAGCTAAGTTTTGAGTAGTGAATCACTACATCCCTAGCTTCGCAGTCACACTTTTAAAGTTCAACCTAAGTAAGGGATGAGTTTGGTATGAGTTTGGTATAATTTTTAATAGGAGCAGCTAAAATGGTCACAAATAGGGTAGTGAGAGTATGGCAAACAGACCGCGGGCAAAGAGATCGCTCATAGCATCTGTAGCAGGCATCGAACAAGCCAGAATAGCTTTGACACACAAGGCTTGGACTTATGATAATTTGGAACAGCAGTTAACCATAAGTCCTCAGCCTGTTGTAAATTTTTTTACAGGCAAGACCGTTGACCGTAAAATTTTTGTTAATATTTGCCAAAAACTAGAATTAGATTGGCAAAAGATAGCTAGTCCTTCTATCAGTCAACCTGAATCGCAGCTAGAGCAGAAAGAACAAAGCGACACACAACCTGCAAATGCTGAACCTGAGCAAATTGAGGAAGTGCTGGACAACTTTTGTGACGAGGTTGTGGTCGAGAGGGTGCGATCGCAGTCTCCGATCTCTGCTGAGGATTTCGATGAACTGGGAATAAATAAGGTTAAGGAAAGAGATTTTGAGGGAGCAATTGAAAATTTTGATCGAGCAATTAAGCTAAAGCCTAATTATGCAAATGCCTACAATAACCGGGCTAATGTTCGCCATGAACTAGCGGACGATGCCGGAGCAATTGAGGATTACACAAATGCGATATTGCTCAATCCTAATTGTGCAGGTTTTCACAGAAACCGAGGTATTATTTCTTGTAAATTAGGTGATTACCGAGGAGCGCGGGCCGATCACACCCGAGCAATTCAACTAAATCCTAACAATGATCAAGCCTACAATAGCCGAGGTTTTGCTCGTTTACAAATGGGGGATGTGCCAGGGGCACTTAAAGATTTCACCCAAGCAATTGAACTAAATCCTGATTATGCCCTTGCTTGGAATAATAGAGGTGATGTCTACTTCTTGGAACTAGACGATCTGCAAAAAGCACTTGATGATTACACCCAGTCAGCTTGGCTGAACCCCCATAATGAAAAAACCTTCTACAACATGGGGGTGATTCACTTTAGGTTGGGGGAAAAAAAGAAAGCGTGTGAGGATTACACTCAGGCAATTCAGCTTGAAGGGAAATTTGCTGAAGCTTATCACAACCGAGGCATTGTCTACGGTCAGTTGGGAAATTACGAAAAAGCAGCTCTGGATCTTCACCACGCTAAAAATTTATATCATGTACAGGAAAAAGAAGAAAATTATCAAGAGGTACTTGATCTAATAGAAGAACTTCAGGAAGAATATTGAGAGTGATCGCATTTAGTAAACGGATAAAAAGAGTAATTGCTACCTTCCTTAAAGCTTCATTCACTGTAATGATTCTTACAAGCTGCGATCGCAATTTCTTCGTCCGTAACTTGGTAAACCAAACGATGTTCGTGATCAATGCGCCTCGACCAAAAACCACTTAACTCGTATTTCAGAGGTTCAGGTTTGCCCAATCCTTCAAAGGGCGATCGATCTATATCTTTAATCAATTCTACAATTTTGCGATAAATCTTTTTGTCTAATTTTGCCCATTCATTAAAATCTGCAAAAGCAGAAGATTCAAAAATAATTCTTCTGCTCATTGCAAATCCTGTAGATCTACTTCAACTAAATTTTGCCGCTCTTTAACATTTTCAATAGCTTTCAACAGTTTGTTTTTATTGACTTCCGATTTCAAAAGATATTCAGTTTCATCGCATTCTGAGACAATTATTTCAATCTCTTTATCTCCAAAAATCGCTTTGATTTGTTCTAAAAAGTTACGATCTAGTTCGCTGGCTTTTAAACGATAAACTGTTGACATCGTTTTTACCTATTTTTGATTGCGTTAAAATGATTAATATTGTCTTTAAATACAGTAGTTTGAAGTTGACACTAAGGGCTGGCAATTTTGCCAGCCCTCAAATTGTTTTAGCGTTTCACCAACTTCTTAGAAACCTTCCGCAAGCGAATTGATTTTGGCGTTACTTCCACCAATTCATCCTGGCCTATGTACTCCAAAGCGCGTTCCAAACTCATATCGACTGGTGCTTGCAATTGCGCCAATTCTTCACCGCCAGATGCGCGGTGGTTTGTCAACTGCTTCGACTTGCAAATATTCAGCTCCATGTCATCATCTCGGTTGTTTTCTCCGATAATCATCCCTCTGTAAACCTTGGTTCCGGGGGTAATGAAAAACACGCCGCGGTCTTCAGCATTTTTCAGTGAATAAGTAGTTGCAACTCCTTCTTCAAAGGAAATCAATACTCCGTTGCGACGGGCGACAATTTCTCCGCCGAGGGGGCGATAGTCGAGGAAGCTGTGGTTCATAATTCCAGCGCCGCGAGTCAAGCGCATAAACTCGCCTCGGAATCCAATCAAACCGCGTGCGGGAACTGAAAATTCGATTTGGGTGCGGCCGGTGCTGCTGACGTGCATATCTTGCATTTCTGCTTTCCGCTGACCGAGGCGTTCGATGCAGCCGCCGACTGCTTCTTCGGGTACGTCTAACACCAAACATTCAAAGGGTTCGCACGGAGTACCGCCGATTTCGCGGTAGATTACTTGCGGCTGGGATACTTGGAATTCGTATCCTTCGCGACGCATATTTTCGATCAGGATTCCGAGGTGGAGTTCGCCGCGGCCGGATACGAGGAATTTGTCGGGAGATTCGGTTTCTTCGACGCGCAAGGCGACGTTGGTTTGGAGTTCTCGCATTAGCCGATCGCGAATTTGCCGAGAAGTTACCAAACTTCCTTCTTGACCGCAGAACGGCGAATCGTTCACCGAGAAAGTCATCTGCAAAGTCGGTTCGTCTACCTTGATTAAAGGCAGCGCTTGCGGGTCGTTCGGACAAGTAATTGTCTCGCCAATATAGGCATCAGCAAAACCGGCTACCGCGACGAGATTACCAGCAGTAGCTTCTGGGATGTCAATCCGCTTCAGCCCTTCAAAGCCCATCAATTTGCTAATTTTTGATTTGACAATTGCACCGCTTTCTGTAATCAAAGCTGCTTGTTGGCCGACTCTAATTGTGCCGTTGTGGATGCGGCCGATGACGATGCGACCGACGTATTCTGAGTAATCTAAGGTGGTTACTTGCAGTTGTAGTGGCTTGTTGGGGTCGCCTACGGGGGGCGGTACGTGGTCGAGGATTTCTTCAAAGAGGGGCTTCATATCTACCCCTTCGTCTTCGAGGTGTTTTTTGGCGTAACCGGTTAAGCCGGAACCGAAGAGATAGGGAAATTCGCACTGATCGTCGTCAGCACCTAGTTCAAGGAACAGATCCAAAACTTTATCGACGGCTTTGTGGGGGTCAGCTCGATCGCGATCGATCTTATTCACAAAGACGATCGGGCGCAGTCCTTTTTCTAGGGCTTTTTTGAGCACGAACCGCGTTTGGGGCATCGGGCCTTCGTTGGCGTCTACGATCAGCAAACAGCCGTCAACCATGCCGAGAACTCGTTCGACTTCTCCGCCGAAGTCCGCGTGTCCGGGGGTATCGACGATGTTGATCAGGGTTTCTCCGTACCTGACGGCGGTGTTTTTGGAAAGGATGGTAATGCCGCGTTCGCGCTCGATGTCGTTGGAGTCCATGACGCAATCTGGGATTTCTTCCCCTTCGCGGAAGATCCCGGACTGTCTGAGGAGAGCGTCCACAAGGGTGGTTTTGCCGTGATCGACGTGAGCAATGATGGCGACGTTGCGAATGGGAAGACTCATAATGCGTCTGGAACGTTAAACGGATCGAACTAAAGATTTCTTAATAATTGTAGCGCATGGAGTCAAGGGGCGATCGGGCAATCTGCGGGATTGGCCTCTTGCCTGACTTACTGAGACCCGCATTTTTATAATTTGAGTTATAATAAGCACCAGTGTCTGCGAATCGCGATCGCGGTAGCTCAGCAGCGCTATAGAGCTTATACGCTGACATGTAAAGCATTTAACTTCAGCTAAGCAGGGTCTTTGTATCCAGGAGTTTAAAAAGTGGTAACAATTATAACCAGAGCAGACGATTCGCGGTTTCAACAAGGGCAAATCACCTATCAAGGCAGATATTTAGATGAAATAGTAGCGTTGTTCCCTAATTTCCCAGCTATCACTCTTGACTCTATTGAAGATGTAATAGGTATTTATTGGAAAAAAGAGGAGAATATTCGGAAAGCTAAACAACTCAGAGTAAGTTCGTTTTATCGAACAGACACGCAAGTAATCATTCGGTTTTCTGTTGTAGCTGATTTAAATATTACGTCGGGGGATTTTTACAAACGTCTTCGGGGGCAAATGATCGGGGCAGGAGCGCTCGAACAAGGTGCTTATTTACCTTTCTGCTGTGTGCTGGATAACGACCAAATGAGAGCTGTAATGAAACCACCTAATTCTGGGGATTCAACTCTAACAAATGAAATTAACTTGTTGAAAAATCGCAGTGATTGGGGCGGTATATATAACAAGTTTTCCCCCCTGGATCGTCTCAGCCAGCACCCCCTATGGACAGATGCCGAAATCTTGAGCGAAGTCGGATTTGCCTGTGGGAAGTTAGCCGAGGTTTCGGTAGAAGATATTCCTCGAAAAGAGCCAGAAAAGACTGAATTTTTAAATCGCAAGAGTAAGTATCGCAGTGAAGCGGAAATGCTGCGCCTGCGGTGTGTCGAATTACTGCCGAACAATCCTACTTATTTAGCAAATTTAGCATATTTACACTATCAGAATGCGATGGAACTAAAAACACCTAGAAATAGGCGTGATGGAAAACTTCGACAAGAGGCAGAGCGAGCAATTAAATATTACGATATGGCAATTTCCCTAGCTCCTAATCGCATCAAAGACCACTACCGAAAGGGATATTTACTTGCAGAAGTCCTACCTAACACCTATTGGAAAGAGCGAAATTTAGAACTTGCAAAACAAAAACGTCTAGAAGGAATTGAATCTTTCGAGAAAGCTCTCCAAATTTGGGAATCACTAGATCCTACCAATCCACAGCAAAACCGAGAGCGCAGCCGTTGTCGCAAAGAATATATCAAGTCGCTATACAGCCCAGGGTAAACGCATCTTAACTGGAACCCAAAATATGCTACAGTTAAATCCGACTAAATTTCAATGTAGTTTGTTGTAGTTTATGAGTGCTACCAATGGCAAGAGGTTTTAGTAAAGCTGTAACTTCCCAACAAAAACA
>NZ_JAUBRP010000017.1:0-103544 GCF_036701935.1 Microcoleus sp. M2_D5
TTGCACTTTTCACTCGCTCGCACGCTCTCGATCGCTTTCGCTACGTAACGTGCGATCGATTATTCAGCAAACCCTAAGTAATTCCCTGAATTAACGCGCGCCGAACTTCTGCATTCTGTTCCTTCAACACCGGGTGAGAATGTCCGGTGACTTCACCTTCGGCGAGAGTGAGGTGAGGTTTTTTTTCTCCTTCGATTTTCGGCACGGGAGTGAGAATTACGTCCCCTTGTCGGATGGGTTGCATAGGTTTTTTCTCAATTTTGTTTACTGGTGTCGATCTTTTCTACCAGAACTTAATGCTACATTTGTAATACAGGATTGTCAACAGCAACCAACCACATTCGATAACTCTTTGCTGCACTCACAGGGGTTATATTGAAGTGTTAAAGTCGCCTGGGTGAGGGTGGCTTTATAGATATTGTCGATGTGAATGAAAGATTTTTGGTGAAACCCGCCCCTACAAATATTGTGGTTAATTCATGGAATCAGTTATTACTTGACCTATTTGGGATTGCAACCTATCTCGTCTTTGTTGCTAAGGTTGCTGTCATGGCACGACCTCCTTTAACTATATTTATAGCAATTTAAATTAACCCTATTTTCCCAGCAAATTTGTATGTTGCGTCCGATACCAAAAAAGATATTTAAATCGAAACGATAGATTTATGACGCACCATACAAGTTGATTTAACTATTATATTATCCTTGAAATGTGGCAACCGCAACGCGATCGCGCCCTGCTTCTTTCGCCCGATAAAGCGACTCATCGGCCATTGCAATTAGCTCCCCCGGCTGCGATTTCGCCCCCGGAATGCAGCAAGCTACACCCAAACTCAGCGTTACATATTCGCTGACAGCAGACTTATCGTGAGCTATATGCAAACCCCGCACCTGTTGTGCGATCATTTCAGCTACGGAAGTGGCACCTTCAATATCCGTATTCGGCAAAACCACTACAAATTCTTCTCCACCGTAACGCGCTACTAAATCTGCAGCTCGCTTTACCGAATGCTGGATCACCGCTGCCACTTGCCGCAAACATTCATCTCCCGCTTGGTGCCCATAAGTGTCGTTGAAAAGTTTGAAATAATCAATGTCGCACATAATTAATGACAGCGGTGCTTCTTCCCTCGCCAAACGCCGCCATTCCGTATCGAGGTATTCATTAAAAGAGTGGCGGTTTCTTACCTCAGTCAAACTGTCGTAATTGGCCAAATACTGCAAGGCTCGATTCACTGTTTCTAACTGCTGTTTCTGCTGCTGCAACTGACGGTTGAGCTCCGCCAACTGCTGTTCGGCTGAGTGCGATCGCAACAAATTTCTCACCCTCGCCAGCAATTCCCTCTCGTCAAAAGGCTTTGAAATATAATCGTCAGCACCCGCATCCAAACTTTCGATCCGAGCGTCCATCCCCGATCGCGCTGTCAAAAAGATTACCGGAGTAGATTTCAATTCTGGCGTGTTCCGAATCTCCTTGAGCAAATCCAGTCCGTTTTGTCGGGGCATGATTTGGTCGCTCACAATCAAATTTGGCTGCAAACTTTTGGCTTTTTCTAAACCTTCAACCCCGTCACTCGCCACAGCGACTCGATAGTACGGAGTTAATAAAGTTTGGAGGTAAGCCTGCAGAAAATTGTTGTCTTCTACTACCAGCAACAGCGGTAATTCTCTGCGGTCACTTGTTAATTGTTCCAGATGATTTTTGTCGTCAAAACTGTTAGGTTCCGGCAGCCGTGCCGGGGGTGCGATCGCCCGGACATTTCCCGAACCCCACTCTCCGGAGCCGAATCCAGTCAGTCCAGCCAATTGGGCGATCGCACTCACCAACTGATTCGCTTCCACCGGCTTCGACAAATGCCTCTGAAACCCCGCCTCCAGCGCTTCGGCCGAATCTTCTTCCTCAATCCCTCCCGTCAGCGCCACGGCCGGCAGCAGTTCCCTGTGCTCGGACATTTCCATTGCTCTGATGCGGCGGATTAAATTGCAGCCGTCGGCTCCCGATACCGTCATATCGCTCACCAACACGTCCGGGCGCGACTGTTGCAACTCCGCCATCGCTTCGGCGGCGCTACCCACCGCTGTTACCTTGGCTCCAAATGCTTCGAGGCCAGTTTTGAGAAATTGCCGGATCTCGGCGCTGCTTTCGACAACCAGGACTTGCTTTCCCGCTAGGGGTTTGGAAACCGATCCGGGTCTGCTTTCGGTTTGGGCGATCGCAGCAGTGCGATCGTCGGGTGCATTTTTGTTGGCGCCCGGTAGCAGCACATCAAAGGTCGCCCCCTGACCGAGGCCGGGACTCGAAGCCCAAACACTTCCCCCGTGCAGTTCCACCAACTGTCGCACAATTGAGAGTCCGAGCCCGAGCCGATTTTGTTCCTTGTTCTGGAAGTTGTCTGCTGGGCGGAAGTAGTCAAAGATGTGGGGCAGAAATTTGGGGTCGATGCCGCAACCGCTGTCGCTGACCCGAATCAACACGCCCGACTCAGTAGGCTCGATCCGCACTTGAACTGGGTATGGTGTGGATTCTGGGGTGAATTTGATGGCGTTGGCCAGGAGGTTCCAGACTAATTGCTGCAAGCGTTCTGCATCCGCCAAAACGTAGCTGACGGCGGGGTCGAAATGTTTTTCTACGCGGAGGTTTTTGGCATCGGCGGCGGGACGGAGAGTGTCGATCGCAGATTCCACGATCGACGGGAGGTGAACTTCGCCGAGGTTGAGGCACACTTTCCCCCGCAGCAACCGCGAGAGGTCGAGGAGATTGTCTATTTGCCTGTTTTGTAATTTGGCGTTGCGCTCGATAATTTCCAAAGCGCGGCTGGTGGTGGCTTCGTTTAAATTGCGCGATCGAGCTAGCTGCGCCCATCCCAAAATCGCGCTCAGGGGCGATCGCAGTTCGTGGGAGGCGATCGCCAGAAATTCGTCTTTTGTCCGGTTGGCTTCGGCTTGGGCTGCTTCAAAGGCTTTGCGATTGGTGATGTCGAATCCGATCGCCAAATACTGACAGGGTTTTCCCTTACACCCCAACAGTGGAACTACTGATGCGTACACCCAATAATCACTTCCATTCTTGGCTTTACTCTTAATGTCTCCTTGCCAAACTTCACCTTTGGCAACAGTTGACAGCAGATTTTTGATAATTTCCGAAAATTTATATTCCGAATGGAGGATGCCGAAGTGGCTACCGATTAGTTCTGCCTGGGAATATTTGGATATGGAGCAAACTCGCTCGCTGACATAGTTGATAATTCCTCGCGCGTCAGTCCTCACCGCCAGTGCCGATCGGTCGATCGCTCTTTTAAAATCTAAACATTCTTGTAGCGACGAATCTAGTTCTTTTGTCGTAGAAAATTGACCTAGCCGATCGGACGCGTTTTGTTGCTGGCGATCGGGCTTATCCTTACTCCGTTGTTGGATTTCCATTGTTTCTATTTTCCCCTGACGGCTGACACCTAATCTACTCGCATCCTGATTCATTATCACAATTTTCTTTCCCGCACCGACGGGTGTAATATTTTGTATCTCTTCATCTTCCTGAAAAATTGGCAGGCACCACATCCACTCCGGAGTAACCTTAATTTTTGTTTATAGTTGGCTAAAGTTTGTCAATCTGAGGACTGATTTTTTCATGTCTAGCCGATCGTCGGCTGCTGGCTCATTCCTTTTTATCTTTTATCTTTTGCTAGGGGGAATCACTGAGGAATTTATGGTGTGGAGTACACACCGACAGTTGCATTCTTGTTTTAAACAGATATCATAACCGTCAACTTTTTGCTCGCAATTAGTCCTAGTATCTGGCACAAAGTCTCGTCTTCGGCAGGCTTTCGCGTCTGTGGCATTCTGCCTCACCTGCACTCAAGGAGATATATGTGCAGCGCTAGACAGTTCCCAAATCACGGGCGGGTTGGGGCGCACAAAGTCCCTGTCTGGCGATCGTCCGTAACTTCTTTTAAATTATTTTCTTCAACATCTTGACAGCTCTGTATATTTTTTGTATTATACTTTGTAACACAGTTCAAGCAATAGAACCGCCAAACTGCATTGGCGCACTCAACTATTAACAATTTGAGGAAAATCGTCTGTGAATTTAGACGCTGTACGCGAGCAATTTGAACAAATAGCATTTGATTATGACGGCTTAATTCCTCGCCTCATTCCGCGCTATCGCGAGCAACACGATTTAATATTGCAGTTAATCTCTTTTGAAACTAATGCTAAGATAAAAGTTCTGGATTTAGGCGCAGGGACGGGCCTACTGTCGGCTCTGATCTTGCAAGGATTTCCGCAAGCTAATGTTGCAGCCTTTGACATCGCGGAAAATATGCTAAAAATATGCCAAACTAATTTGTCCGCTTTCGGAAAACGGCTGACATTGCAGCAGGGAAACTTTGCCGAAGATGATTTCGGCAGCGGTTACGATTTGGTAGTTTCTGGATTGGCAATTCACCACCTAGATAGCGAAGGGAAACAAAAACTTTTTCAGAAACTTTTCCACTCGATGAATCCAGGGGGAATCTTGCTAATTCGAGATATTGTGACAGGTGCTACCCCCAGGCTGACTGAGCAATACGAACAGTTGTGGCGGCAGTACGTGAAAGCTAATGGAGAAGACGATGCAGCCTGGTTTCAAAAATATTTAGAAGAAGATATTCCCTCCTCTGTGGAAGAGCAGACAAAGTGGCTTGCAGAAGCTGGTTTTGCGGACGCAGGATGTCACTGGCGCTATCTAAATTTTGCTATTTTTGGCGGAGTTAAGGAGTGACTGCAACTGGTAAAGCTTCGTTAGGATCGGCGATTGCGACAAAAATCTTAACCGATAGGAGTCTGTAAATATGCCATAAATTAACGTTACACTGTCATGAAAATTATCTGGAATCGGATTGACTCTTGGCTTGCTGCTAATGCGCCAGAAATCCTGAACAACCTGCAACCGGGAGCAACCCATGAAGCTATAAAAGCAGCCGAACAATTTTTAGCAATCGAGTTTCCTGAAGATGTAAAATCATCTTACCGCATTCATAACGGTCAGTTTGAAGAGAGATATTCAGTAATGCCATACTGGCAGTTTCTTTGTTTAGAAGGAATGATAGGAGAGTAGAATTCTTGGAAAGAATTACTGGATGCAGGCGACTTTAACGAGGAAGATGGCAATGATTGCGGCTGCGCTTCAGATGGACTGATTCGGACAGAATTGTGGTGGAATCCGAAATGGATTCCGATCGCGCTTCCGACCTCAGCGGCGACAGTCTTTGTTTGGATTTAGATCCAGCACCAAGAGGTCAAGTTGGGCAAATTATTTTTATGTGCCACGATGATGGTTACAGAGGCTTTATTGCTAAAAGTTTGCGAGAATGGTTAGAACAGTTAGCCACAGATTTAGAAGCTGGTAAATATAAATTTGAGAAAACAAGCTTTTATTTGAAAAAACAAAGTGAATAATTCACGCTTAGTCAAAATTAGCAAATACCTCAGCCGACATCTGCGACACGCGCCCTCGCGCATCGGCATTCAACTCGCTCCCGGCGGCTGGGTTCCTGTCAGCGAACTCCTTGATGCGTGCCAAACAAATAACTTTCCTGTTCAGCTTGCCGAACTCCAGAAAGTAGTGGCGCAAAACGACAAACAGCGCTTTTCCTTCGACGAAACGGGCACTCTAATTCGTGCCAACCAAGGACACAGTGTAGAGGTTGACTTGCAGTTAGAACCGGCTGTTCCCCCGGATATTTTATATCACGGAACAGGTAGCACTGCCGTCGAGTCTATTCTCAGTCAAGGAATTAGGAAAATGTCGCGGCATCACGTTCATTTGTCGGTGAATATCCAGACGGCGCGCCAAGTAGGTGCAAGACACGGCATCCCGGCAGTCTTTACTGTAGATGCCGCAGCCATGCAACGCGACGGTCATACATTTTACTGCTCGGAAAACAAAGTTTGGTTGGTAGATTTTGTGCCGCCCGCTTATCTCAAAATAAGTTGAGAATTTTCACTTTTTTTGTAGAATGTCTACCACAAAAGCAGTAAAATAAGAGTAAGTAGGAGTTTTGCCAAATGAGTGCGGAAGATATGGGCGATCGCGAAAACAATTTTCATCAAAATAATTCTCCAAATAGAGGTCTGCTAGGCTCTGGTTGGCGACCTTTTTACCGTCAATTTGATTGGCAACACCTGGTACATTTAGCGTCTAGCGACCCCCAAGAACTAGCTCAAAAAACTTTAGGTGCAGCTAGCGACATTGCCGACGCAATGGGACGACACCAGTATACTTGGTGGGCAAATATTTTAAATGTATTCTCCGAAAATACTCGCTACGAAATGGATGAATTTTGGGATTACATTACTCCGCAGCCAGTTTACCCGGATTACCGCTACAAAGACGTTTTAGTTACGGAAACTCCTGTGGTGCAATTTGTCAGCCGCGCTAGCATTCCCATCGACTACGTTCTCAACAAACTCCAAGAAATTACTGTTTTCAAAGTTCTGGATTTGCTAGGGAAACCGGATGCGATTACCCAGTCTTTTATGGAGCGACATTTTTGTTATCCCCCGGAGCGGTTTGTTAGCTGGGAACGCTTGGAAGTTTTGGGTACTGTTTATGCTTCTTGGGCTCGATTCGGCTGCTGGCTGCAAATTGACAGCTACGACAGGGGAAGACGCTGCTACACTCTGATTTGCCAAGATATTGCGCCGCTAGTTAGCAAGGCAACTTATAATTTAGCGGTGATTCTGGGCGGGTACAAAAGCCGCGTCGGACAGGTTCACAGCCAGTTCCCTATTCGCACGTTTACGGAGGAGGTTCAAAGTTTTACCGATACAGTTCAGCAGGCAATTCTGGATCGAAATCAGTTGGCTGTTTTGGTCAGCGGCGAACCGGGGACTGGCAAAACTGCTTGGACGCAAGCGGTAGCAAAGGAAATTTTAGTGCCTCTGGGTTATGTGATTTTTATCTTAGACCACGATGCTGTGGAAAATTTTGTGCCGCCTAGTTATTTAGAGCGGATTTGTATTATTATCAATGAGGCTGATAATTTGGCTCAAGATCGATCGACTGCCGAGGCACAACGCACTAACAAAACTGAACATATTTTGAGTTTGCTGGACGGAACTTTGTATCAAAGCGTCATTGACGAACACGGCATTCAATTTCAGCAAAAACTCGTAGTTTTGATGACTTGCAACACGACTGAAAGATTAGATCCTGCAATGTTACGGAAAGGGAGAGTGGATTTTACCAGTGAATTTACGCACAAATTTGTTTGAGCGCTCTATTGCATTCTCAAGCTATCTGGCGATCGCACTGAGTACACGATCTAATACTATGTTTGATGTTGGATTTTCAATTAAAGAATTGGGAATGACTGATGAAGCTCATGGTTTGGATCGCGGGCCGACAGCTACATTCTTTTGAGAACTTGTATAAAATACCGCACAATCACCAGCAAATGTTCTGAAGATCAAAGTTTGGGGGAAACTTTCTTGAGTAGCTATAGACCATTGGTGTCAACAATCGCCTCAAACCCTTTTTATCCCTCGTTTTTTGCCTAGTCTGGCTGCCCTGTTGCGCCCCGGAATAGTCTGGGGACACAACAGAGCACTCCAGTCCCCTCCGACTATTATTCGGGGGCGCCAGCGAGATATATGCCTCACCGTCAAACAGCAACCGGGAACTAGCTTTGGTCTTAAATTGACACTAATGCCTATAGACATATCCCCATCAAAAATGATATCAATGATGGGTGATACCCTCTAAGGGTCTCGTCCGAGAGAGCAAATCAGGGGAAAACAGCATTTTTGGTCTCAAATAGAATTTTTCAAACTTGACAGCTATGGAGGGAATCCCAAACCGTGCAAACTAAGCCAGTTCAGCAAAAAAGTCAGGGACTGGGAAGGTACGTTGACGGGACTGTCCCGATCGCCCAACAACCCACAGAGGCAGCCGTGTCCGAGAGTAAAGACCGATTTCGGCGGTTTGTGGAGCGCTCCGCCGAGGCCGTGGCAATGGTAGATTGTGAAATGCGCTATCTGTCGGTTTCTCGTCGCTGGGAAACAGATTGCGGGTTGGGCGACGGCGAGGCGATCGGCCGATCTCATTGGGAACTGTTCCCGAATCTCCCGGAATATTGGGAGCAAAATGCCCGGGCTTGTTTGACGGGAGTTTTGGAATACAGCGAGTTTGTGGCAGGGCGATCGATCGCATCTTTATCAGGAAAAACCGCAAGCGGCTGTGTCAGCGAGTCGGTAAGGTGGGTATTTCAACCTTGGAAAAATAGCGAAGGTGCGATCGGCGGTTTGATTTTGTTTGCATCTAAGATAGGTGAGGCTTCCGCTCAAACCAATTGCTATAATAATAAATTTCAGTCCGAGGTCAAAAGCAAGCAGTTAGAAACTATACCGCAACTAACTCAAATTGCCCTCGAAAATGCTGCTGATACAATCTTTTTTAGTACCTCCGACGGTCAAATTTGCTACGCGAACACAGCCGCTTGCCATCTTTTCGGCTACTCGGAATCGGAACTGCTAAACATGAGGGTTAGCGACATCGATTCGCACTTGCCAGCATCGGATTGGCGAGAACACTGGGCTCAACTCAAGCAGCAAAACAACCTCACTTTTGAAACCAGTTACAAAACCAAAGACGGCACCCGTTTTTCCGTCGAAGTTAAAGTCAATTATTTAGAATACGGCGGCTGCGAATACCGCTGCGCGATCGCCCGCGACATTTCCGCTCGCCAAGTAGCAGAATCAGCGCTCGTAGAGGCAAAAGAGCAACTTCAAGCCGTTTTGGACGCGGTGCCGGGATTAGTTTCTTGGGTAAGTTCCGATTTGCGCTATTTGGGAGTAAACCGACATTTAGCTAGCGCTTACAAAATGCCGTCCGAACTATTTATCGGTCAAAAAGTGGGTTTTTTAGATACAAGTCCCAAATTTAACGATTTAGTATACGATTTCTTTGGCAGCCATAAAAAAAAGACATCTCAAGAAGTAACAGCGAGCATCAGAGGAGAAAATAAAACTTATCTAATAGTAGCTCAAAAATACCATAACAATACGGCGGCGGTATTTGTGGGATTGGATATTACAGAAAGCAAACAGTCTCTTTTAGCTTTGCAAGAATCAGAAGAACGGCTGCGACAACAAGCGGCTAAATTAGAGCAGACGCTGTTAATTTTGCAGCAAACTCAAACTCAACTGATTCAAACAGAAAAGATGTCATCTCTGGGGCAGTTAGTAGCAGGAATAGCGCACGAAATCAACAATCCAGTTAGTTTTATTTCTGGCAATGTCAGCCACGCCACTGGCTACATTCAAGAACTGCTGCGCTCGATCGACCTTTACCAAAAGTATTATCCCCATCCCGTGCGGGAAATTCAAGATTTGATAGAAGAATTAGACTTAGACTTCATCAAAAAAGACTTGCCAAAACTGCTAAATTCCATGAAAGTCGGTTCGGAAAGGATTCGCGATGTCGTGCGATCGCTCCGCTTGTTCTCGCGTACCGACGAAGCCCAAATGAAGCCGGCTGATATCCACGAAGGTTTGGACAGCACTTTGCTGATCTTGCAAAATCGCCTGCAAGCTAAAGGGGGACGGCCGGGGATTTCTCTAGTTAAAGAGTACGGGGATTTGCCGCTAGTCCGCTGCTATCCGGGACAATTAAACCAAGTGTTCATGCACTTGTTGACAAATGCGATCGATGCTTTGGAAGAAGGAGGGAGAAATCCCGAAAAGTATGGTAAAATCCAAAATCAGTCTTACTTGTCTTCAGCCCGGTCGAACTCTGAAATATTCAATCCAGAAATTCGGATTCGGACTTCCGTGGTAGGGGAAAACGAAGTTGCGATCGCCATTAGCGATAACGGTCCGGGGATGACTGAAGAAGTCCTCGGCTGCATCTTTGACCCTTTGTTTACCACTAAATGTCCCGATACGAGCACTGGTTTGGGTCTAGCAATCTCCCAGCATTTAGTAGTAGAAAAGCACGGCGGTAAGTTGCACTGTGTTTCGCGTCCGGGAGAGGGAACGGAGTTGATAGTTAAAATTGCGATCAGCAACGATTAATTAGCTATTTACAAATAGGAAATAAGATGGTAATTGAGTGGCTCAAATTTAAAGTACCTCAAGAAAAGTGGGAGCAGTTTATTGAGCGAGATCGGGAAGTTTGGACGGCGGGACTAAAAAAAATCGACGGTTTTTTAGGCAAAGAAATTTGGGTAGATCCGGTGGAAAACGAGGTGGTGATCTTGATTCGCTGGGAAACTAGGGAGAAGTGGAAGTCGGTGCCGCAAAGCACAATCGATGAGTTGGATGCCCAAATGGGGGATTTGCAAATTGCGATCGCCGAAAGTCGCGAATATCAAGTTCGCAAGTTTTTGCATTAGTTAGTCAGCAGTCAGTCGATCGTGTTCATTTTTGAAAGATTAATCATGCGTTTTACTTTTATTGTACCGCAGACATTGATTTGGTATTTGGTGTGAAGGGCGATCATTCTCGGTAGAATCATTGCAGTGTTTGGTATTTGGTGTTAGGGGCGATCACACCACCCCTTGCTTTCCACCTATGCAACCACAGATAACCTGGAAACTTTCGGATCTGATTTGTTGTGCTGTGTGCGCTACCTAGACAGTGACAGACTTGGCAATTTTTGCCAGCAATCGTAACGCTTCATTGACAGAAGCTGAGTCTCGAAATATTTCTGCTACGTCTGGATCGAGAATCACAACATTACTTGATTTCATATAGGCTTCATAGTATTTGCCACGGACACCACCTGAAAAATCGTATTCAGGTCTCATCTCGTCATTAATTGTTACTTCAGGTTCCTGACTCATAGCTTTTTCTCTCTTGTCGGGTGGCTAAACGGGCGCTGATTAAACGCACTTCACCTTCTCGTTCTGTATGGGACACAACAAAAAGGCGCTGTAAATTTGACTGACCGATCGTTAAAAGACGGAACTCACCTACAGAGTGGTTAGGGTCAGAAATTGTAATAGCCAGTGGATCTCCGAAGACAGTGACAGCTTCTTCAAAAGACACACCATGCTTTTTGGCATTACTACTGGCTTTGTTTGAGTCCCACTGAAACTTCATAGATCTATTCTACTCTCAAGCAGAAGAGGGAGGTTGGCAATTGCCTAGCTTACTGCTCTATTTTACTATTTAGGGCAAAATGGCGAAAATCAAAAATGTCAATGTGACTGACTTCTAGGAACTCATAGACTCTGAGGAATGTTGAACTGCTGCTGTAGCGCTTTCATGGCTTTATCGACTGGAATACCTTCACCTCGATCGAAGCTTTCGAGTCCTTTGCGGATACCGATGATGGCTTCGAGGTAGTCGATACGTTCTAGCAGTTGTTCGTAGGTATTGAGTTGGGGGTTTGGAGTGGATTTTAGCGATCGTACCAAGCTGAGAAGATCCGCAAGCAGTTCGTCAGGGGTGCTATCGATTTCTTGGATGAGGAGTTCTTTGATGGTCATCGCGACATCTCAGGAGGATTGATACTTTGATTATAACGAGTGTCGAGCGCTATGAGTTTTGATGGGCGATCGCTCTTGGTAGAATCATCGCAGTGTTTGGTATTTGGTGTGAGGGGCGATCGCTCTTGATGCGTGAGGGGCGATCGATCTTGGTAGAATCATCGCAGTGTTTGGTATTTGGTGTGAGGGGCGATCGCAACTCGTACAATGATCGCATTGAAATAGTGGAAATAGAGCAGATTGTAAGTGGAAAAAGAGGTTGGGTAACACCAGCGTCAACCCAACCTAAAAGTGAGGGCGCTACAGCGAGAGAGCTACCGATACAGCAAGACTGACAAGGCTTGGATATGCAGCTTTAATTTCTCTTTTTCCCCATCTATAACCATCGTTGTGAGGATCAGAGAAGTGAACATCCTCAACATCTCCATTTCTTGAGTATTTCACAGTCCAGTGTGGATACTCACTGCTTTGCCCCGCTCTTCTCAACAAGTAGGCACGAGCATCATCACGTACCTTGTATTCGAGAGCATAACCTTCATCATCAGAAAAACCTGCTGATTGCCAACTAGAATATGCCATTTGTTCACCTCTATACTTTATTCGGGTTTATACAGGTGCATGCACCCCAAACGGATACTTAATCGAATGCAAAGAGTTTGTTTTACAGCTTCACTATCCTCTAATTGCTTGTTCTGTCATTCTCTCAAATTCATCGCATTTGTTGATAAGGGTTTGCACAATTTTGATGAAATAATTGATATCCAGTAAACTGATTTCTGCATTGTGCATTATCGAAAAAACCTGCCTCCCATTAATTTCCTCTAGACACCAAAAACCAGTTTTATACTTACTACTTTCCTTAAGAAGATATGACGAAATTTGATGAGGAATATAATCAAAACTATCAAATTTTAAACCGCTCGGACAAGAAAACTCCAAGGTTGTGTCGTATCTCAAGATAAACACTGTCTGCGTACTTCCCGAAGCCATGTTAAATTTTATGATAGCCTTGTTAGAGTTGATGTCAGCAATTCTCCAGCCAATTTGATTGCAATATCCTCTGACTGTTATCTGAAAGTTGTTAGACGAAAACAAGTCTTTTTCAATTGCCATATGCTACTCCTCAAGTTAATGATAATTATGACTTTAAATTACATTACGGTAGATGCCTGATTTGCGGGTCAGGGATAATCTTGCCAGTTGTGCTAGTTTTGGCTAAATTTTCTCTGCATTTAGGTTAGGTGTCTAAACAAACCATTTACTATTGGCTGTTTCACCTCCTATACCTATATCAACGCGGTAGGTTTCTCCAGAATATTTAAATTCTCTCCGTGCAGCAGGTATATCTCCATTACCGCCGTAACTTGTTGCTCTATTGTTTCCGAGCCAACTAATTACTTTATCTACAGTACGCTCAAAATCATCATGAGCTTTTCTAGGCAGTTCTGATTTTCCTTTACTTTTCAACCCTTCAACCACAGCGACAGCTTCGCTATAAGTTGGGGGCTGAGAAAATGCTTTGTCTGATGTAGCTAAATTATCTGTATTCTTCTGCAATTGAGCGTAGAACCTATATGTACCCATGTCTTACTCCATTGAATCGAGTATATTTAACGATCGCTTTCAGCAAAACTTCCTACCAAAGAGGTCTCGCCCCAGAAAGAATTTGCTGGATGTCATAATCAGATAAGTCGTATACCCTACCTTGCTCGTCTCTAAAAGTAGCACCTTGACCAGTTTCTCCAACCTTGTAAATATGAATGTGATCTTTGTCAGCTTGTTTATCACTTAAACTTGAGCGAGCCATAAGAATATCGGTACACTTACCCTTGTTGTCAAATTGATATTTGACTTTGTAAGAACCTTTATTCTCCCAACTATTTGCACCAGGATACCACTTACTCATTTGCGTAGTTTATTGAATAATTTGGATTTTAGACTTGAGGCAAGGGTATAAAACGCCAAGAGTTTAATCCCTAAATTACGTTTTAATACTTATCCTATTTTCGTTATTGTTCAAAATTTTGTCTATCCAAAAAAGCTCAATTTTGTTGGCAATTTTGTCTGCAAATTAAACTCGCTACATGAAAAAAGTTGGAAAATGCCGTAAAATGTTGGAAAATGTTAGGTACAATACGGAAAATCACAACATCTACGATGCTACATGAATCTTAAGGAAGTGTTAAAAATGGCTGACGAGATGGTGTTTGCCAAGACGGGTCAGCACCTTGATGATTTGCAAGAGGCAATTGTGCAAGGAACCATGCAAGGTGAAAAATACACCAAAATTGCCGATGATATTCACTGTAACGAGAGTTATGTTAGGGATGTTGGCTCAAAGTTATGGCAAATCCTTTCAGAGGAGTTGGGGGAAGATATCAGTAAAACTAATTTTCGATCGGCAATGGAGAGATTCCAACTCTCCCTATTTTCAAATGTTGTACAAGATTATGTCGGAGCTGGTAGCATTAATATCTGTGGAGAAGGTAGACACCCGCCAGATATACCACACTCACCTAATGGAGAAACATCCAATTCAAAACCAGCCAAAGCTCTACATCAAGATTTAAGCGAAATGCCGGAGTTGGGTAATTTCTTCGATCGCACCCCCTCTCTTAACACCCTCACAACCTGGATTCTACAACAAAACTGCCGCCTCATCACCCTCACCGGTATCAGCGGAATCGGCAAAACATCCCTAGCAGTACAACTCGTAAAACAAATCAAAGACGAGTTTGAATACGCAGTTTGGTGCACCCTAGACGAATGCCCTACCATCGATAAATTTCAATCCAACCTAACACAGCTTTTTTCCAATTCCGAAAACCCAGATTCATCCCCAACCAACCAGAAACAATTACCCTTAATTAAATATTTCCAAAACCATCGCTGTTTAGTAGTCTTGGATGACGTTCACAACCTTTTCTGTAGCGGCGAATTAGCAGGAAAGTATAAACCGGAATATGAAGAATATCGCTCCCTATTCAAACAAATAGAAAAATTATCCCATCAAAGTTGCTTTCTGCTAGTCGGTTGGGAACCGCCCAAAGAAGTTCCTCAACTCACCAGCGAAAATACTCCCATTCGGACTTTACAACTCACTGGCTTAGATACCGCAGCCGCACGGGAAATCCTCAGAGATAAAGGATTAGCAGAAATCGATAACTGCGAAGCACTCATTCACCGCTACCAAGGCAATCCGTTATGGTTAAAAAGCGTGGCGACTTTGATTCAAGAGTTGGGCATCGGCGCGACAGAGTTATTACTAGATGATACCATATTGTTACCCGAAGATTTGAAAGATGTTTTACAGCAGCAGTACGATCGCACTTCCGAACTAGAAAAACAAGTTATGTCATTGTTGGCGGCAGAAAACCAGCCAGTCAACTTCGCCAAATTGCTACAAAACGGACAAATATCATCATCCGATTTGCTAAACGCATTGCAATCTCTATCGCGGCGCTGCTTAATGGAAAAAGAAGCAAGTCTTTACACTCTGTCACCTGTACTGAAGCAGTATATCAAAGGATTGTAACGCTCGATATTGGTGCAATATCGAGCGGGGGCTTTTTTGTGGGTGGGGGCGGGTTTATTTAATTTGTTTGCACCCTTTAAGACTGTTGGCGAACCCGCCCCTACAGCTACAGGAATTCGCTATTATACCAGTAATCGGCGAATATATCAAAGGGTTATAACTGATATCTTACACCTGCGGTCAAAAACCTGTAGGGGCGGGTTCACCAATAACCTTAAAGGATATCTAGAGACTAAAAAACCCGCCCCCACCCCGCGCGAAACAGTTGAAATTATTGTAATTATGGAGGCGGTTAATCGATGTGCTATCATAGAATACAAAACTTATTGAGTCGAGTTATATGACCACAATAACTACAGTCACAACAGCCTCAAAACTCGCTGATTACTACATCTGGTTTGCGAATGATGTAGGCTCCTATCTCAGCAACCACAAGCTACAAAAACTATTGTACTACGCCCAAGCATGGTATCTCGCCTTTGAGGATACACCGCTGTTTGATGAAGATTTTGAAGCTTGGGTGCACGGGCCGACTATCCCGGCTTTATTTTATGAATACAAAGAACAATTTGACTGGAAGCCAATTCTCAAAGAAGTCGAAAAACCAGAGTTTCCCGAAGAAGTACAAGAATTTTTAGACGAGTTAGCTGACGATTATTTCTTCCGGGACGCTTATGAGTTAGAATTGATGGTGCGACGTGAAGACCCTTGGATTAATGCTAGAGGTGAGTTGCCAAAAGATGAACCTTCTCATGCTATTATTACGAAGGAATCAATGAGAAATTTTTACAAAACCCGTGTCATCGAAGAAGCATAAAAAAAGACAAGATACAGATATTCGTCGTCAGCCATCTTCAGCACCGAGAGAGGTTGTGAAAATACAAATACCGGAAGGAGTTAGTTTTTCTTTCAGGTATTATCAGGATGATCGAGATAAGTTTTCAATTGGCGGTAGAGATGCTAAGTATCTAGCATCTCTATTGAGAAGGCTGCGCGATTTGTCACAATTGAACGCTCAAGAAGTTATCAATAATCAGAGTAAAAGCCTGCGCTGTCATGGCATAGTTTAGAAAAATACTACTGAACCTAATGGCTTTGGGATTCCCAATGAAGATATCCTAATCAATATCCCCTACCAGTTTCAAATCTCTGCGAATGAATACGGTAGGGTGCATGGCTTTTTTAGTGAAAATGTTTTTTATATTGTCTGGCTAGACCCAGACCACAATCTTTACAGTTGAAATTATAGCCGAAGGAAGAAGGAAGAAGGAAGAAGGAAGAAGGAAGAAGGAAGAAGGAAGAAGGAGAATGCAATCCAAACAAAATATCTCGTGCTTAAGATTTGAGACTTCTTGAAGAAGTTGGGAATCTCAAACAGTCTGGGACTGACTCGGACTAAAGAAACCGGGTTTTTTACCCCGTTGCTGCGATTAAAGAAACCGGGTTTTTCATGGAATCTGTGGCTGCGACCAAATATTCTCGCAAAAAACCCGGTTTCTGGGCCCCCGTGCTAAGTCCTAATTTTAAGAAAGTTTTGCATAAATAGCTAAAATAAAATTAACGCTTAAAAAGCCTACTCCCAGTACGAGAATGATAAAGGTTGCGATACTGAAAATAGACTTTAGCCGATCGCCAATTCCGGGTTTTTCTGAGTTCATCGGTCAATTTTTGCAGTAAATTGGAGAGGATAAATTGAGAAAGAGTAGATTATACCAATGGGCGAACAAAAAGGCAACTCCCGACAAGCTCCCAACGAATATCGCCCTGAGTAGGTCGCATTTTTTAACTTTTAATCTAAAATCTAAAATCTAAAATAGTCTCAGGCATTTTTCGGTTAGCCCGGACAGCCCGAAGTCGATCGCCCGAACCCGATGGCGCTAACTCCTGTAAAATAGAGGGCGCGTTGGGGCGAACCTTTTAACAGCCGGAATTTGGCGCGATCGTCACAGGCTCCCAAATACATAATAATATGGCAGTCATCCTTAACTTACTCACAAAGGTAAAAATAGAAGAGTGCCAAGAAATAATCTAAAACATATAACTGAAAAAAGGATAGAAATCGATGCTCCACCCAGTCTCGCAACCTTACCCACAACGAGTAAATACTATGACCCAAAGAGCCGTGCGGAAGCCAAAACCCTCTGTTGCAAACCACTTGAGACCAAGTTTTCCTCAAAGGCACTGGCTGGAGATGGCAGAGTACGCCTCTCTGGCTGCCTCTGGTGTGGGTTCCCTGGCGGTGGCAGTGTCGGGTCAAGCTTTTTACGGGGTGGCTCCCCTAACTTTGGCTTTGTCGCTGAATGTTGCTAATCGGTATCGGTTCGAGCAGCAAGTGCGGGTGCATCAAAATTCGGAAATGGCCCAAGTCCAAAAGTCTGTCAATAAAGTCGAAAAAACGGCGGTGACGGTAATTGTTAAATTACGCAGGCAGTTGTCAGCAGATATTGCAGCGCTGCGCCAGCAAATGGCTGCACTGCCTAGGGCAGAAGGCTTTGAGGAGTCGATAGACATCCAGCGCCAGTTGCTGAGTTTGGGAGAGTCGGTAGCTTCTTTGCAAGAAATCGTGGCGTCTGCTGTGCTCGATGTCCGCCAGCAGGTGAGCGCACAACTGCAAGATTTATCAGTTGACCAATCGGCGCATCTCCAAGCTGTAGAACAGGCTATAGAGCAACTGCAAAACGCCACGCAAGGCTTGGCAGAAACTTCTCTGACGCGAGACGACTGGGAAGCAGTAAATACTCGATTTTTGGAAATCCAAAAAGTCATGGCCAATTTGCAAAGCCAACTGCAAACTCCCGCACACCAATCGAGTGCGGATTTGTCGCTTGTCCAAGCTCAAATCCACCGTTTGGAACACGAGCAGCAAGAAGTTGTCAAACCTCACCTCAAGCGCTTAATTTCGGTTGTCAAGGAGTTGCAGCACACACCAGAGAACCGTCAGTAGTCATTAGTCAGCAGTCATTAGTCATTAGTCATCAGTCATTAGTCATCAGTCAGAAGGAAGATTTTTCCCATCGGACAAGCTAGACATTCTCCGACTCTCCGACTCTCGCCCGATCGAGTCCAAATTTTTCGACAACTGTGTTAAAAGATTAAAAGCTAATCTCTCTAGTTCAACTGTTTTCAACCTGTTACAAGAAAATTAAATGACTGCAACCGTAACTATTGCTGATAACCCGTTACTAATCGGTCAAGGATTGCCCCCATTTGACGCGATCGAACCCGAACACGTAGTCCCCGCTGTTACCCAACTGCTGACCGAACTAGAAGCCTCGCTAGCTACCTTAGAATCGTCTGTAGAGCCGACTTGGAGCGGCTTAGTAGAACCGTTGCAGCGGCTCGGAGAGCGTTTAAATTGGAGCTGGAGCATTGTCGGACATTTGATGGGCGTGAAAAATAGCCCGGAACTGCGATCGGCTCACGAAACAGTGCAGCCGGAAGTAGTAAAATTTTGGAGCAAGCTCAGTCAAAGCAAACCGCTTTATGAAGCTTTTAAAGCGCTGCGGGCAAGCGAAAATTGGGACAGCTTAGAGTCAGCTCAAAAGCGAATTGTCGAAGCCGCTCTCCGAGACGCCCAACTCTCCGGCGTCGGTTTAGAAGGCGAGCAAAAAGATCGTTTTAATGCCATTCAATTAGAATTGGCCGAAATTACTACCCAGTTTTCTAATCACGTCCTCGACGCTACCAAAGCATTCAGCATCACCCTCACAAACAAAGACGAAATTGACGGTTTGCCACCGAGTTTGTTGAGTTTAGCAGCTCAAGCCGCTCGCAGCGCGGGCGAAGAAAATGCGGATGCCGAAAACGGCCCTTGGCGGATTACTTTAGACTTTCCGAGTTACGGCCCTTTCATGCAGCACAGCACCCGCAGTGACTTGCGCGAAAAGTTGTACAAAGCTTTTATCGGCAGAGCAAGTAGCGGAGAATTGAATAACTGGCCGTTGACCGATCGCATTTTAGCTTTGCGCCAGGAAAAAGCTGCTTTGGTAGGGTTTAGCAGTTATGCCGAATTGAGCTTGGCGAGCAAAATGGCTCCCGATGTTGCAGCAGTGGAAGCTTTGTTAGAAGAATTGCGTCAGGCTAGTTATGATGCTGCTGTCAAAGATTTAGAAGAATTGAAAGCTTTTGCTGCCGAAAAAGGCGCGGCGGAAGCTGGGGATTTGAAGCACTGGGATATTGGTTTTTGGTCGGAACGGCGCCGGGAAGAAAAGTTTGCTTTTAGTGCCGAAGAATTGCGGCCTTATTTTGCTTTGCCACAGGTATTAGAGGGATTATTTGGATTAGTAAAGCGGCTGTTCGGTGTGACAGTAACTGCGGCGGACGGTCAAACTCCTGTGTGGCACAAAGATGTGCGCTATTTCCAAATAGATGATGCAGCAGGAAATACGATCGCCAATTTCTATTTAGACCCCTACAGTCGCCCCGAAGAAAAGCGCGGCGGTGCTTGGATGGACGAGTGCGTGGTGCGCGCTAAATTTGTCGAAGCGGGAAAAACAACTACGCGGTTGCCGGTGGCTTATTTGGTGTGCAACCAAAGTCCTCCGGTTGACGGCAAACCGAGTTTAATGACTTTCTTGGAAGTCGAAACTTTGTTTCACGAATTCGGTCACGGTTTGCAGCATATGCTGACAACGGTAGACTATCCGGGGGCTTCGGGAATCAATAATGTTGAGTGGGATGCAGTGGAATTGCCCAGTCAATTTATGGAAAATTGGTGTTACGATCGCGCGACTTTGTTCGGGATGGCAAAGCATTACGAAACCGGGGAAACTTTGCCGGAACACTACTACCAAAAACTGCTAGCAGCGCGCCACTACATGAGCGGCACCGTCATGCTCAGGCAAGTACATTTTAGCAGCGTTGACATCGAATTGCATCACCGCTATCGATCGGGCGGCAACGAAACTGTGGCCGATGTCCGCAACCGTATCGCTAAAACTACGACTGTTTTGCCTCCTCTGGAAGAAGACGCATTTTTGTGCGCTTTCGGACACATTTTTGCGGGCGGGTATGCGGCGGGGTATTACAGTTATAAATGGGCTGAAGTGCTCAGCGCTGATGCTTTTGCGGCGTTTGAGGAAGCGGGTTTGGAAGATGAAAGTGCGATCGCATCTACAGGCAAGCGCTTCCGAGATACAGTGTTAGGATTGGGCGGCAGTTTGCACCCGATGGAAGTGTTTAAAACTTTCCGGGGACGCGAACCGAGCACTAAAGCTTTGTTGAGACACAGCGGTTTAGTTGCTGCTTAATCTGGCTTAATCTAATCTGGAATAATTGGGGATTAATGCGGGTGAATTTCTTTGCATTAATCCCTGTTTTTTTGTTGAATAAGATTTGGGCATATGCTGTATGTTTAGGGTGTTTATACAGCATATTCCATGTATATGTAGTACACACTATCTTGTAGTAAATAAGGTGCGGATACACCCATCAATCTGCAAGTTCTATTTAAAAGGTCGATAAAACTTACAGATTGACGGGTGTATCCGCACCAAACAGCAGGCGATCGCTCTTCTTGTGTGTACCACATCTACATGGAATATGCTGTATCTCAAATGAGTTCAAAAGAACCACTCTTGACACGATGATCCTTTATATCTTGCCCTTAAAGTCAAGTACAATTTATCCCAAATTAGATGAGCTTACCCTGCTGTTTCAACCCCCATACAGTCCGGAAGTAAACCCCATAGAATGACTGTCGGGCTACGTAAAAAAACATTGAAATGGTTGAGATTTGACCAAATAGAAGAGTTGAGAGCAGCGGAGAAAAAATAGTTAAATAAGTTGACGTTGGAAGTTATTGCTTCTTTGAGGGGATGGAAATTTATTTGATAGGATATCTCTGTAGCAGGACTTTAGGAAATTGGTAAGCAGTCGCGCATTTAAATTGTATATTCAGGGCGGGCAGGACGCCCATCCCACAAGACTTTGATTTTTTTTTGACATACAATTTAAAGGCCGCAACAGCTTATAAGTCGGCGCTTTAAAACGCCACTATGTAAACGATGTAAAATGTCTAAATGATCTCTACTGGCTAACTTAAGCCTATTTACATACTGTTACAGTATTCGGTTTAATCCCGCCTACCTACTTAAAACCCCTGTTAGTTTTGCCAGTTCCGGTGGAAAGGAAAATGAGTTGGTCGCTCCATTGTTTATAGTTGCTGTGGGATCTGATAGTTGCCAAGAAAATGTAACCCACTAAAGAATACTTGATAACCTATGGAACAAGTGCGATCGCCCAGTCGAGTTGGATGCTATTAAGTTTGAGAAAAACATCTAAATCTAATGACGATCGCTCGCCTCAACCATTGCCTTTACAAAACCTCCGATTTCCGTGGCTACCTTAATGAAACCTGTCTCAATCATAGGCAGAAGGATTCTTAAGGCAGTTGACTGTACGCCAAAACCATATCGGGAGCATCACATACTTGACTTTCGGTGACTGGATTAGGCCGCGTTGAGTAGGCAATAGCGTGCATATGTTTTACGCGAGCTTGAAAAGTCTTCTCAAATGTGTGCTGTTGAGCAAACTTGAGGGACTTGAACGACATCGATTTAATTTCTTCCCGGTTGTGGCTGAGTTCTGCAATTTTCTTCGCCATCTGTTTAGGCTGATTCATTGGCACAACCCATCCCGTCTCCGACATTTCTGCAATTCCCTCGAATGCTTCGTTAGCATAGCCAACAATCGGCACGCCAGCAGCCATAGTTTCTATGTAAGTACAAGAAGGATCGCCCTGCCGGTGACAGCAAACAAACAAATCAATATTGTTCTTCACAAAGGGGAAGAAATCTGTTTTAAAGTCAGGCACTCCAAGCATTTTTACACAATCATTAAGTTGATTGGCCGCTATTTGCTGGTGCATCATCTCTTCTAATTCACCAATACCACTGATGAACATTTCAAATTTCACCTTCAGTTGTTTGAGTTCTTTAGCGACCTCAAGTAAATGATCTGCTCCTTTCATCTTAATTAGGCGACCTGAGAATACTAGCCGCAGAGGCATATCTGGAGAGCGGTTTTCAGTGCGCCGTTCAATATCAGCTTCTGTTGCTAACATATCCTCGCTAATCCGCGTGTCAAAGAAAAACTGTGGATTGCGATTGATATGCTTGTATTCTTGGTAAGTAGGGGTGCCGTTGCACTGCAATCCATCTGCCATTGCGATTGCCTTGCGCTGCTTATATTCCTGAATGTAAGTCCAAATAATTCTTCGCAAACGGAGCAAGGGATTGCTCGTACTCACATTCACGATCTGTTTGCGAGTTTTCAGACTGTATTCGGAAACGTAAATACACGGTACTCCCGCTATTTTACACACTTTACTGATATGGTTCTGTCTGTATTCCGGGGCTGCCAATACCAGCGAACTCTGATGCTGATGTAGTAAAGCTGGGGTGATTTTGTCAAAAGAAATTATTTCCAGTTTGAATGGCAATTCATCAAGTTTGAATATTTTTGAATCTATCTGGTCGTTGTCTTTTTTCGTTTCTTCCATCATCACCGTAATAGATCCCGACCAATACTCGGCTAACTCACCAACTGCTTCAATCAATTTGCGGGTGAGTAAAACTTCACCGTTTGGCAAAAGCTTTACTTTGAGGGGCTGTACGATAGTCAGATTGTTGTTAGTAAGCATAGATTAGGGACTCCCTGATTGTAAGTTTTTACGGTTGATGCGGTAGTAAATCTTTGGTGTTCTTTGCAAGGGCTGTTTATCAATATAACAGACATTTACCGAAGTTAAAGTTCGCCGCCTGATACGAAAAGCATTTCAGACTCGGTTTCGGAGATATCTAATACTTAAGATTGATTCAGCAACTGGATTAGACCTTTATTATTTAATTAGAGGTCTGTTTGATATGTAGCAATCATCTGCTATCTACGTATAAGTGTCAATAACCTTTTCCGAGCTTTACTCAATCTTTATAGTTTAGCGGTCAATTATAAAGAAAAGTGCAATTTTAGGGTGAATTTGGTTAAAACAAGGGCTATTCTAAGTGTTTATACTTAAGTACAATCATCTAACTAGCAAGAATCAGCGCGAGTTGCGAATAGGGCGATCTCAATGCTTTAAGTAAGTCGATGGAAAAAAACGGCCCTAGGTAAACGAGGGCAAAGTCTCCAAATGCTCTCTAATGGCTGACTTAAACCTGTTTACATGGTGTTGCATTATGCGGTTTAAGCCGGTCTACGTACTGAAACCATAGAGTTATAACAAATTTATTAGAAACTTTACATAAATAGATATCTTGTAACATAATAATATTTCTTGACAATTACCCTGGCGAAGTAGAAGGAGTAAAAAAATTTTACCCCTTCTGTCTTCGCTAATGCGAAGGCTTGATGCTGAACTTTTCTTTTATAAACCGGATATAAAGGTGCTTGAAAGCCGACTTCACCACGCGGGGCATACCAAAGTCTATCGCCATCATGCTTTCGGGCAACTTCCAATCCAAAACCTTGAGATTTTCCGGCTGCAAAAGCGGAAAATCAATCGCCTCTAAATTCGAGCAAAGCCCCAATCTCATCGCCGCAGCTACAGTGGGAACCGCCTCCGGATCGGCATTAATAATTTCAACTAAAGTTCTGTCCAAGGCAAACACATCATCAGAGGCGGCCAAAATTCCCAAAAACTTAGGTTCGCCCCCACTTGGCCCGTTACCTTCGTGACCGATAATTCCATCCAAAATCGTCAAATTTGGGTTAATTGCCCTGGCAGTTTCTACCAGCATTTCACCGAATCTGGCGCTATCTTTGCCAGCTTCCATGTGCCACCAAGCCTTCATTTTGCCGGGAACGCAGCCGAACAAATTTTTCACGCCCATTGTCACCGTTAATTGAACGTGAGATTTGAGTTTGGGCAAATTAATCACTACATCCGCTTCCATTGCTTCTTTGCAAATTCGCAGATGATTGAAATCTTTGCTGACTGTTTCGTAGCGTTTTCCTTGAAACTCAACAACTGGCAAATTCAGTTCTTCCAACAGAGGCAAATAACCATTAGCTTTTGCCACACCCATCGCGCTACCAAAAGCCGGACTATCGCCTAAAAAGGGTTTTCCTCCCGCCTCAATGACCATTTTAGCGACGCAGTAAACCAATTCTGGGCGGGTGACACATTCTTTTGTAGGGCGAGAACCGGTGAGGAGATTGGGTTTGAGTAAAACCCGATCGCCCGATTTGACAAAAGCCGAGATTCCGCCCAAGGGTGCGAGCAAACTTTCTAGAGATGTTTGTAAAATTTGGCGATCGTATGAATTGGCCTGAATTAAGCTAACAGCAGACATAATTATGAATTCCTTGGTAATTGGTTATCGATCTGGAATAATATACCTCTTGCAAAAAAGATATATGTTATCATCACAGGTGTTAAATTGAATCCCCTATATCTAACTCATAATTGTAAATTGCTGAGAACAAATTACAAAGCAGACCATAACGGCGACCATTCTGATAACGACTCGACAATATTTTAAAAAATTTGAGACTTCGATTAACCTGTTCAATTCCCTATTCGCTCCTGTGCTAAAACTCTATTGTAATCTTTTTCTCGAAGATACAGTTTCCCCTTTTTAGGTGTATTTTTAGGCATATAACTATTGGTGCGCTCATCCTTTATCCCTTGATAGCCACTATCTTGTAAGCTATTTGTTTCGGGATGAAAATTAATTTTATTTTTTTACTCAAATTAAAATTTTGGTAATGCTCCGATCCAAAAGCAGCGAGGAGTTGGGATTCAATCAACTAAAGCAAACATTTTCATTATATCATAAAAATCTTTTGCAAGAGGTCTAATAGGGACTTCTCCAGTGCGCTTTTGAGGAGATATCGCAGGAGTCACCCATTTTTTTGCACATTCCAAAAATAAATCATATCAAACCCTTGATAGCAAAGGATTTGATATGAAGCGAATACTCTTTGCCCGGATTGGGTATAGCGCGGTTTCTACAATTTGTCGATCGACCTTTTGGCTTGGTCTGCCAGATTTTTAACCGCATTTTTTGCATCTTCTGCTGCGTGGCGGGCGGCAGCTTCGGCTTGTTTGGCTTTACCTTCAACCTGGTCTTTTCTGTTGCCCGTAATATTACCTAAAATTTCCTGAGCTTTGCCTTCTAAATTTTTGCCGATCGCCTTCGCTCTGTCTTCTGTAGTCATGATAAGCTCCGTTTGGCAAGTTGCTATAGTAACATTGTAAAATTAACTCGCCTGCAATTGCCTTTAACTTCATATTAATTTATATTCTGCTTGACCTCGGTCTTCTGCTGATGACTTACTTCCGGCAAATTACTCACTCAAAAAGCGAAGGATGCTTTTTTTTGACAACTGTATACCTCCGCAAAATTAGTCATAACTTAGATATTGCACCATTCTAAATTAGGCTTTTATGAACAGGCTTTTCGGCCTGTTCCACAAGAAAATTTATCTTTTGTGGAACGGCTTTTATGAACAGGCTTTTCGGCCTGTTCCACAAGAAAATTTATCTTTTGTGGAAGGGGCAGGAGAGCCCGTTCTTGATAATGGTGCAAAATGCGTCATAAAAAACTATTTCAAACTCGCCGCAGCAACTTTAATCGGTTCGAGTAATTCTAACGGCAAATGCAGCATATTCAATTGCGTGCTATCTGCTGCTTTCCTTTCCGGATCGGGGCCGTGATAATCGCTGCCACCAGTTGCTAGCAAACCGTAATGAAGACACAAATCTTTCAACTTTTGAATTTGGCTAGAACTGTGGGTGGGATGGTATACTTCAACTCCCATTAAACCAGCATCTACTAATTCTTGTAAGACTTCCTCAACAGCGCCGCCGCGAAATAAATAAGGGTGAGCCCAAACTGGTACTGCGCCGCAACTTTTCAGTAAATCAATGCCTTCGACGATCGAGAATTTCTCGTAATGCACATAAGCCGGGCCGTCATCTCCCAGCCAGCGATCGAATGCTTCCCGCGATGATTTGGCGTGACCGGCTTTTACAAGTGCAGAGGCAATGTGAGGCCTTCCCGGTGCCATTCCTGGCGATGTTTTTGGCAGTTCGATCGCGTATCCCATTGCTGCTAATTTTTCGACCATTTCCTGCGATCGGCGAAACCTTCCTTCCAGGCGATCGTTCAAAGGAACGCGCAACTTATTTGCATCAGGATAAAAACCTAAAATGTGCAGGGAACGGCCGTTGTGAACCGTGCTGAGTTCGAGTCCGGGGACTATTTCGATACCGTACAAAGCAGCAGCGGCGAAGGCTTCATCCCAACCCGACATCGTATCGTGATCCGTGACAGCCAAGGCGCGAACCCCCGAAGACACGGCGGCGGCTACGAGTTCGGCAGGGGTGAGAGTGCCGTCGGAATAAGTTGTGTGACAGTGGAGTTCTAGCATTTTTTTCGGTAAGTTAAAGTCTGCGAAATCGGCAATTATTCCCCTCACTCATGCCACATATATCGTCCCTGCGATCGACAATTTTTTGGGTAATTTCCATCTGTGAGCTGTAATAACTTTTCGCGCATTTAATGGGGAAATTTCTGTTTATTAAAAGCTTGCGTGGGGTGGGCATCTTGCCCGCCATTTCTGTTAAATTTAGATGCAGAACACCTTAGCTATTTCTTGATTTCTCGCATTGGGTAAAGGACACCCTCTGGTAATTTGGGAGGAACCGGCGATATTTCAATACTTTGTATGTTATGAACTGGGATAACTACCAGTTTATCTGCCAATTCGAGAATTACCGGGTCTGCTGTCAACATTTTGTGCAGGCGAGTCCCTAAAGTTGCTTGCTCTCCTACTGTTCCCTCTGGCGCAATGAACTGGAAGTGTTGCTGTTTGCCGTTGGTATAGTGGATTGTCAGATTGATAATTCCTTCTTGGTTGGTTGCTTGCATAATTTTTTTTCCCTAACAGTCGATCGGGACTTCGCAAAATTAACAATAAATCAAAACTGGCGATCGCACCACCGTTGGAAAGCTCGTTGCAAAGCTTTTGACCAAACGAGGCTGTCGGTACGAAACTCCGGTTACTGCTAATTTTACCACAAAAACTGTACGGAAACTCGCCAACTTACCCAGTATACAATTGGCAGTCGCGCTGTCTTCGCTCCTCAATGCGCGAGAGCCTTCGCCAACAATATTTGGTCGATCGGGCTTTCTTCTATGCCAGTTGGCAAAGTGGCTCAATTTAGCCTCTCTAGCGACTTGAGTCAAAGCGGACTCAAGTCATACAGCAAAAGCATTTGAGCGCTTTGGGTGTCAAGGTTTTTCGATGTGGCAACTGTGGAGGTTGGGATAGCGGCATTCTGCTTTCACTGCGGTAGAGGATTTTTTTATAAATTTATAACATAACATTCAGGTACAGCTTATGAAATCCACACTTTGTTTTCCAGAAACTTCTCTTCACTCTAACGCAGTCACTAATAATAAGGCTATTGACTCTTGTATCCTTACTGCTTGGATTGACTTAGTAGGAGGAGATTTTGAGAGCTTGGGAGGAGATGATTGGCTTCCCTTGTGCGGCGACATTGATGACGGAGAAATTTACCGGGAATGGTTTTTGTGGCAAGACAGCGAAGTAACTCAAGAATGGGAAGCTTACGATCCCATTACTAATTATCGAGTTGTGGCATCTAGCCGAGAAATGATGATTGCTAAAATCGACCAAATAGAAGATGCCAGAACAATTTAGTTGAGAAGGAGAAGGTTAAATCTTGATTTTCAACTTTAATAAAAATTCTGTAAACAAACCCGGTTTCTCCCAACCACACTCAAGAAACCGGGTTTTTCAGACCTCAAATCTAGGTGTGAGTTGAGTCCTACTGGTTGAACACAATAATTTATTTCGCTACTGCTTTTTGTTTTTCTCGTTCTAATTTGCGCTGCTTCAAGGCTGCCAGATTTTGTTTAATCGTGTCGATCGCAAATCCAGCCTCCTGCTGTTGGTATAATTCGCTTGCACGGATCAAATCTGCAACAGCCTCGTCATCCGATCGCAAATTTGCAAAAGCCAAGCCGCGATTGTGGTAAGCTTCTGCCAAAGTAGAAACTTGTTCTACAGCGCTGGTAAATCTATCTTTAGCTTTGCGGTAATTTCCAGACTGATAAGCCTCAATTCCTTGTTGAAAATAAACGGAAGCTTTGCTGCCGCTGTCGGTATCGGGAAATTCTGGGTAAGTTAAAATTGGTTCTTTAAAGAGTACAGAAATGCTGCCCTTGCCGAAGTAAGCCCAAGTCATTGTTCCAAACCCAATCCCCAGCACGAGGGCAATAATGACAGACAGAGCAATAAAATTGGTGAGTTCCATAGAGCAATATTTGTTGTATTATAATATGATAAGATAATTCCTAACTTCTGCAACAATGGCTGCACGGATTTACCTTAACTGGAAATGGTTGTTCCGGTCGCTAGCTTTAGTATTGTCGATCGGCTTAATGATTGCAACTGCAAGTTCTGAGGCAGCAACCAACGCCCAAACTCAAGCAGGGTGGCAATTGTTGCAGCGGGATGAGACAGGGTTGGTGGTAGCAATGCGACACGCGATCGCCCCAGGTACGGGAGATCCTGCTAACTTTAAGTTGGGCAACTGTTCCACCCAGCGCAATTTATCAGCACAGGGACAAACCCAAGCCAAGCAAATTGGAGCCGAATTTCGCAACCGCAACATCAAAGTTGCCAGAGTTTTATCGAGTCAGTGGTGTAGGTGTTTAGAAACAGCAAAATTGATAAATTTAGGCAAAGTCGAACCCTTCCCAGCGCTGAACTCGTTCTTTAAAGACAGCAGCAAAGAAGCCAGACAAACAGCGGCAATTCGCAAATTAATTGTGGACAACCGCAACACAAAAGGCGCGATTATTCTGGTAACGCATCAAGTAAATATTACCGCAATTACTGATATTGTTCCCCAAAGCGGCGAAGCTGTCATTCTCAGAGCATCTCGACAAGGTAAAATTGAAATACTCGGACGCATTGGAGGATTTTAAATACATATAAAGTTATAATATTACCAATTCCCAATTCCCAATTCCCAATTCCCAATTTATATGAGTTTCCAATACAGCGCCGCCCTAGTGACTTTAGCCGACCTTGATAAAGAAGTTCTCGTTAAATTTTACACAAAATTTCTCGACATAGAACCAAACCCTTACATTCCCAATACTTATGCTGAATTTCAACTCCCCGGCTTAAGACTCGGCATATTCAAACCCAAAGATTCTCACAAATCGGAATTTTCCAATCGAGCCAAAACAGGCATGAGTTTGTGTCTGGAAGTCAGCGATATTGAAACTGCGATCGCCCGAATTTGGGCTTTAGGTTATCCACCCGCAGGAGAAATTATCAAAGCTTCTCACGGTTTAGAAATTTATGCCTTCGATCCCGCCGGCAACCGCATAATTTTACATCAATCTAATGAGAATGTAGGATGATGGCTAATGATTTGTGAACTCTCGATCTTCTCTTCCTTCGCGTGTTCGCGTCTTCGCGGTTCGTTCAAAAAAACATCTAGTTCACAACCCGCTAATGACATTGTAAAACCCGCCTCTACAAATCAAAACTGCCTTAACTATCTAATCAGTTCAGCAAAACTATAAAAACTGATAATTAATAACAGCAAGGCTGTTAGATGAGTTAGCTGAAATTGAGGCCGCGGGCCGATGGATTCCCGCACCAAAATAGAAAAAGACGAACCAATTATATAACTCAGAGACAGCGTTAAATATTGCCACTGCAATGTTACACTCCACAGCCCCAGCAAAATCATCGCCAAAGTCAACATCACCAACTCAACAAAGCGAGGCGGATTGTGCTGAGTAGACAGAATCAAAGTGTCCAACCAATATTGCCAAGGTCTCATGTGTTAGCGATCGAGCTTTTAGATTTAGCCTTCTAGCTTAACCTACGATCGCCATTCAGTTTGTTGCTGCAAACACCTTAAAGCTTCCGCCGTCTCAACCTGCGGAAATTGCTCATAAAAGCGACTGACACTGTAAAAAGGGTGAGGAGTCTCCAAAACGATCGACTTATCGCCCATCTGCGCCAAAAATCCCATCAACTCTGCCGGGGCGACAGGCGCGCAAATCCACAAAGCCGCCGGTTGCTGCGACTGCAAAGCCAGCGCCGCCACAGCCATCGTCATCCCCGTAGCAATGCCATCATCTACCAAAATCGCCAAAGCCCCCGCCGCGCTGACATTGGGGCGTCCCGAAGACAAATCTGCCAGCAGAGATTGAGCATTATTTTGGGCCACGGGCAATGCTGATTTTTGCAAGCGCAAATTGTGCTGCTTTTGCTTTTGCCAGAGGACGTGGCCGTCAGCAGTTGCAGCCCCGATCGCCAATTCTAAATTATCTGGGCGAGTAATTTTCTTAGCGACAACCACATCCAAAGGACAGCCCAAGCGGCGCGCAATCGGCACAGCAACGGGCAAACCCCCGCGCGGCAAGGCGTAAACAATCGGTTTCACCGCCTCCAGTGCCGTTAAATTCAACTTGCCGAACTCGTCCGCAACTGCCTCTGCCAGTTTTTCGCCAGCATCGGCGCGATCGTCAAAAAACGGGTTAGAGAACATATTTTTGCCTGTACGAGCTCAACCAAACAATTGGAGATTGTGCCAGTGTTAATTGGAGATTGTACGCTCGACAGCATCACCTACAAGCTTCTAGCGAATCTCAAATCACCAAACCCGATCTAAACTATAAACTCTAGACTCGAAAAAATCTCCCTAATTGTAAAATGTATGTCCAGCGACTTGCAACTCAGCCTTTTTGACAACAATGAAAGTGCCAGTTTCCAAACAGACTCAATACCAGCAAATGCCAAAATTCCCATTCCTCCCGGCACTTATCAAAATATGGAACAAATCGGCGAGCACTGCAACCGCTGCTACCGCTGCGAATTGGGCAACAGCCGCACTCACGCCGTCATCGGGCGCGGCAATCCTCAAGCCTCAATTTTGATTGTGGGAGAAGCGCCCGGACAAAACGAAGACGAAACCGGATTGCCCTTCGTCGGGCGATCGGGCAAACTGTTAGATAAGATTTTAGAATCCGTGGGATTGAGTGCAGAAACCGACGTATTCATTGCCAACGTCATCAAATGTCGCCCTCCCAACAACCGCCCTCCCACAGCCAAAGAAATCGAAGCTTGCAAACCTTACTTGCTCGAACAAATTCGCATCTTAGACCCCAAAATTATTTTATTAACCGGTGCAACAGCCCTGAAAGGTTTGCTAAGCGACAAGCGGCCCATTAGTAAAATCAGAGGTCAATGGATTGAATGGGAAAATCGTTTGTGTATGCCGATTTTTCACCCATCGTACTTGCTGCGAAACCCCTCCCGCGAACCGGAAACTCCGAAATGGTATATGTGGCAAGATATGCAGGCTATTAAGGCTAAATTGGATGAATTAAAAGAGCAATTATAATCAATTTTTGTTGTTGATTTGTATGGGCGGGTTTCACGAACAATAATTGCCTAAAACAGATAATCTCTCTCGTAAACCCGCCCCCCACGGTAAATCCCTCAACCAAAAATTCCTGGATTTTCTTATACCTCTGTCAGGAACAGGCAAGATGCCTGTTCCACAATCACAATTATTTTCTGTCAGGAACAGGCAAGATGCCTGTTCCACAATAAAAATTATTTGATGTGGGGAGTAGGGGCCCTAGCGTCTCGCCCGCCCGCAAGATGGGGAGCGTGTCATTTTTGCGATGAGTATAAATAATGGTGAACCCCACCATGACTTTTTTACCGATCATCAGTATAATAGGGAATAATTATCATCTCTTCCCACTTGATATATAATCATGACAAACTTTATTGAAGCTATTGGTGGACTAATAGGACTCATAGGTTTTTTGAAAGGCATTCTTGAGTTCGTAGAGCTCAATAGGATACGTAGATATGAGAAGTTTCATGAGATGAGCAAAAGATTCGATGAGAACGAGTCAATCCAGAAAGTCTGTGAGCTTTTGCATGATAGCTCTAGCAGCATATCAGTCACAAAACAGGAAAAAGAGGTATTTATCTGCTTTTTGGAAGAGATTTACTTTATGATTATGTCTGGTGTAATGAAAAAGGAAATTGCACTGTACACATTTGGCTATTATACAAGAGAAGCAATGCACAACCAAAGATTTTGGCACGATCTTGATAGTGGGGAAGAGTATTACACAGTATTCCATAAATTCTGTCGAATGGTCTCTATCTTTGAGCCAAGCAAACTCGGAGTCAAGGAAACGCTGAAATACTGAGCACCATGAAAATAAATTCTTAGGTCACAATGTACTTTTGACGGGTTATCCTTTGATTTAGAATTGAGTATTTCCTAATTTAGAAGGTCAAACATCTTCGGAATTTCCAACTTATCTATTTCCACCTCGTGATTTATTAACAGCGGACATTCTACTAGATATTATAAAAAAAGGTGTTATTAAAAAAAGAGGTACAAGTAATGACACAGGTATAAGTTCTACAACCATCGGCACTCCAACCCCAGGGTTAGAACTAACAAAAGACATGAAGCCGCTCCAATCCAGACTGTTAATTAGACCCCAACCAACAACCAACCGCAAGATGCCTGTTCCACAATAAAATTATTTTCTGTCAGCAACAGGCAAGATGCCTGTTCCACAATAAAAATTATTTCATGTGGGGAGTAGGGGTTGGGCGTCTCGCCCGCCCAAAAAATACAATTTAGTTGCGAGACAACTTATTTTTTGCACGACAATCTCGCAGCCACAAACGAATAGCCTCAGCAATTTCGCTTTTATCGCTATCTTGTCTGAATAAAGGACGAACATCCGCCGCAGTACCAAATCGAGAAACAATTTCTACTAACTCCCATCCGTTCTCCGTTTTAGTGAAAAACAACCAATGATATTGCTGAATTTCGACTGATTTTCCCTCGCGATACTGCCGTTCCAAAGTCGTAATGAAAACTTGAGTGGCATTTTCAGGAAGCGCATCTTCAAAATTTAAAGGTAACGGTTCAAACTCCGGGCGGCCCGCTAAAATTATTTGAGGCAGCGCGTAACCGGGCCGTGTGTTAGTGTTAGGAGAAAAGTACGATCGCACAATTACGCGATTAGCATAACTCGGCAAATCTTGCAACAGGCGATCGACCAAAGTTTCTAAATCAGCCGGACAGGGCGATCGCGCTAACAAACCGTACCGACTTGCGTTTATACTGTTAGCATGATTTGTCACAAAATTAACAGCCAGAGTCGGACTTGCAACCGCAGATGTTAGCAGATAAACACAGATGAACGCTGATAGGATTTTATCTGGGTTCATCTGTGTTCACCTGGGGTTTAAAAAACATTCATCTTGTTATCCCAACTCTTCACAAATACGCGCAAAAGCCGCCGCCGGATCGGGCGCAGCAGTAATTGGCCGCCCAATCACCAGATAATCCGCACCAGCTTTCAAAGCAGCCTTTGGAGTCATCGATCGTTTTTGATCGCCTCCATCGGCCCATTTCGGACGCACACCGGGACAAACTAACAGAAAATCATCCCCGCAACTCATTCTTAACTGTTCCACTTCTTGCGGAGAACAAACAGCCCCAGCTAAACCCGTTTCCTTAGCCAACAATGCCATGTGCAAAGCAAATTCCGGCAACTCCAAAGGTATTTTCAACTCAAAAGCCAACTGTCGCGAATTCAAACTCGTCAATAGAGTAATTGCAATCAACTTAGGACTCGGTTTATCCACAGCCGCCGCCCCTTCAGTCAATGCCAACTGTGCCGCTTTCAAAGCATCTTTACCGCAAGTAGAATGGATAGTCAATAAATCCACATTGTACTTAGCAGCAGCACGACAAGCACCAGCCACGGTATTCGGGATATCGTGAAACTTCAAATCCAGAAAAATCCGCTTTTCCCGCTGTTTTAAAATTTCCAAAATCCCCGGCCCGGAACTCACAAACAGTTCCAAACCGACTTTCCAAAAAGATACATCAGGCAGTTTGTCAAGAAGTGCGATCGCCTCTTCTTGACTCGAAACATCCAAAGCAACAATAATTCGATTATCAGCGTTCATAGCGCGTTCATCTTCAGTATTCATCTGCGGTTAAAAAAATAGATTAGTCATCGCAATAATTGCCTGTTTTGAACAGGCAAGATGCCTGTTCCACAATAATTATTGGAGATGTCTATTCAAGAAACCAATCGCACAAACTTATTCTTCCCCACCTGCAAAACCTTACCGCCTAAATCAGTTGGTGATTCAAAAGTAAGATTAACATCAGAAACCCGATCGCCCTCCAACTTCACCCCACCGCCCTGCATCAACTTCCGCGCCTCACCGCTGCTTTTACAAAGCCCGCTAGCACTCAGAATATAAAACAACTTAGCCGGAAACTGCACGCTTGCCAAAGCAAATTCCGCCACAGCATCAGCTTGTCCCGCAGCACCTTTAACCAGCGCCATTGCATCTTGTTGTGCGCGATCCGCCGCTTCCGAACCGCGATACTGGCGCACCACATCCACAGCCAAAAGTTTCTGTTTTTCTCGCGGATTTTCTGGCAATTCATCAAGCGGCAAATCTGTCAACAGTTCAAAATATTGGGCGATCGAACTATCAGCAATTTTCTCCAACTTAGAATACATCGTCAGCGGGTCTTCCGACAAACCCACATAATTGTTCAAAGACTTCGACATCTTCTGCACGCCGTCAGTCCCGATTAAAATCGGCATCAGCAAACCAAACTGCGGTTTCATCCCAAAATGCCGCTGCAAATCTCTCCCCACCGCAATATTAAACTTTTGGTCAGTTCCCCCCAACTCCACATCGGCTTCCAAAGCCACCGAATCGTAACCCTGCATTAGCGGGTACAGAAACTCATGCAGATAAATCGCATTCTCCTGCTGCATCCTGTTATCAAATCCCTCTTTAGCGAGCATCTGCTGCACCGTCATCGTCCCCAGCAGTTCCAAAATCTTCGCCAAGTCCAATTTCGACAACCACTCGGAGTTGTAGCGAATTTCCAAACGTCCGGGCGTGTCAAAATCTAGAATCGGACGCACTTGGTCTAAATAAGTCTTGGCATTTTCCGCCACTTGTTCGCCAGTTAACTGGCTACGCATCTCCGACTTACCTGTCGGATCGCCAATTCTTGCGGTAAAATCTCCGATCAGCAGTACCGCTGTGTGACCGGCATCCTGAAAAGCCCGCAGCTTGCGGACGCAAATGCTGTGTCCCAAGTGAATGTCACTGCCTGTCGGGTCAATTCCCAGTTTGACGCGCAACGGTCGATCGACTTGGGCCAGCAGTTGGGCTAAATTTTCGTCAGGGTTGCTAGAATCAGGTCGATCTGGAAAAATCTCGCTGACGCCGCGGTAAAGTGCTGAAAGGTTAGGAGTTATCATCGGGGAGCGATCGTCCATCATATTTTGCCAAAGTGCAGCAGAATTAGTTACACTCACTGGTTGACGCATAAAAACATAACTATCACGCTACTATAATCCGAAACCTGACCGGCTTTCATTAGCTGACCCCGCCCAAAAACGGATACCAGCCCCGACAACAGTCGCCGACATCCCACAATTTTAGACGCTAGTTCAAACTCCTAAATTGATCTGTGGAGTAAATCTAAAATCTAAAATCTAAAATCTAAAATCTAAAATCGATCGACTGACAGTCTCTAGGTTTCGCATCTAAAATTAAAAGTCTTAAACCCCAAATCGAGTGAGGAAGTGAAATCCACGTGTCAACCAACGCAGTCCGCAATAACACGGAAAACTCAGCCCCCGTATTCGAGTTTGTTCAGTCAGTCAGTAAAGTGACCGCCGGAACCATACTCAGCATGACAATGCTTGCCAGTTCCGTAGTCGCTGGCGGACTGGTTGGCTTAGCGATCAGCTTCCGCAATTTGCCAGATGTTCGGATCTTGCAAACCTACTCTCCCACAGAAACTACCCACATTTACGACATCAACGGCAAGCCCCTAGCCAGCATCCACGATGAAGCCAACCGGGATGTCGTACCCCTTGACCAAATCTCCCCGAACCTGAAACGAGCTGTTCTGGCGATCGAAGATAGCAACTTCTTCACCCACAAAGGCATCAACCCCGGCGGGATAGCCCGAGCTCTGATGGTCAACCTAGAGAAAGGTAGAACCGTTGAAGGCGGCTCGACTATGACTATGCAGCTAGTCAAAAACCTGTTTCTCTCTCCTCAGTCAAAATTGAGTCGCAAGGTAGCTGAAGCGGTAATGTCTATCCGCTTGGAGCAAATTCTCAACAAAGACCAAATTCTGCAACTATACCTGAATCAAATCTACTTAGGTCACAACTTGTACGGCGTAGAGACAGCCTCTCGAAGCTATTTCAACAAATCAGCAAGTAATTTGACTCTTTCAGAAGCAGCGATGCTGGCCGGCTTAATTTCTGCCCCCGAAGAATACAGTCCTTTCGTCAATTACAAGTTGGCAAAAGAGCGGCAAGCCCTCGTTTTAGACCGCATGAAGGATCTTAAATGGATTACGCCGGCCCAAGAGACAGCAGCCCGCCAGGAAAAAATTAAGCTAGGCAAAATTACCTCTTTTGGCGGCTCTCAAGTTCCTTACGTAACCCAAGCCGTAGTCCAGGAACTGACAAGGCGTTTCGGGCGAGATGCTGTGGTTAAGGGAGGAATGCGCGTTCAAACCACGATCGACCTCAAAATGCAGCGCATAGCCGAAGAAACCGTCAAAGCGTGGCACAATCGGCTTTACTACCAAGGGCTGTTTTACGATCGCGATGAAGGTCAAATTGCCCTAGCAGCCGTCGATCCCCGCACCCACTTCGTCAAAGCAATGGTTGGCGGCGTCGATTACGAAAAGAGTCAGTTCAACCGCGCCATTCAAGCACGCCGCCAGCCCGGGTCTTCTTTTAAACCTTTTATCTACTACGCTGCCTTTGCTAGCGGGAAATACAGCCCCGATTCAGTTGTATACGACTCCCCTGTCGGCTACCGCGACGGCGACGGCTACTACTACCCTCAAAACTACGGCGGCGGCTTCTCCGGTGCAGTCAGCATCCGCAGAGCTTTGGAAGTATCTCTGAACATTCCCGCCGTCAAGCTTGGCCAAGAAGTCGGATTGAATAAAGTGATTGAGATTTGCCGCGTGCTCGGCATCAGAAGTCCGATGGAACCGGTGATCTCTTTGCCCTTGGGTGCAGTTGACCTCACTCCTTTGGAAATGGCCGGATCTTTTGCTACCTTCGCCAACAACGGCTGGCATTCTGACACCACATTTATCGTGCAAGTCACTGACAGCAGTGGCAACGTCTTGCTCGACAATACGCCCAAACCTAAATTAGTTCTCAATTCCTGGGCAGCGGCATCTGTCAACAGCGCCCTGCAAGGAGTAATTACCAGCGGAACGGCAAGGGCGGCTCAACTTGGGCGGCCTGCTGCCGGGAAAACTGGTACAACTTCCTCAGAACGGGATATCTGGTTTGTGGGTTACGTGCCGCAGTTGTCGGTGGCTGTTTGGATGGGCAACGACAATTATAGACCGATGAGCTACGGTGCTACTGGCGGTACTATTGTCGCCCCTGTTTGGCGCGATTTTATGAGCCAAGCTTTGCAGGGAGTTCCCGCAGAAAGCTTCAAACCTGCTTCATCTTTTGAGCGGCCTTAATTATCAGTCATGGGGCATTGGGCATGGGGCATGGGGTATGGGGCATTGGGCATTGGGAATACTTTCTTTTTCTTGCTTCTTCCTTCTTGCTTCTTCCTTCTTGCTTCTTCCTTCTTGCTTCTTCCTTCTTCCTTCCATCCGTTACATCCGTTACATCCGTTACACAATCCGTTGCCGAACTTCCTTCTTCCTTCTGACACTAGGATTGTTTTTCCAGCTCAGATTTCATCCGCTCCAGCGTTGAGTTCATTTGCTCAAACATCTGCTGGGGCGTGATTCCAAATTGATTGAGCTGTGTTTTTAACTGCTCTACAGTCATCTGAGCCATGAAGTCCTCAGACAGCTCGAAGCGCTTCATAAAAATACGGTAGCGCTCCATCATCGATTCCATCTGAGCGATGAACATTTTCTTTCCTTCGCGATCGAATTTGCCGTAATTGCCACCGAGTTTGATGAGAGATTGATAGTCTTCAAACAACAGCTTGGCTTCTTGCTGAACAATTTCCGAATCAAAAAATCCCATAGCTTTCCTAATTTTTTAATATTCAACTAATTTTGATCGAGGCGAGAAATCCCGCTGCTTTTTGTACCATTTTATCAGTTGCCGGAGGAAGTCCCTACCCCTGAAGGTACAAGAATTAGTAGAAATTTCCGTACAGCAGAGGCATTGGGCATCGGGCCCGATGCCCGCGCAGGGCATCGGCCCGCGCAGGGCATCGGGCCCGAAAAGCGTTGGTTATTGGTTATTCAAACTAACAACCAACCAATAACCAATAACTAATGATTGATAACTGATGACTAATGACTTCTTCAAACTTCCCCGATGCGTTCTAGAGGCCAAAACCGCACTACAGCGCGGCCGATGATATTCTGCTTAGGTAAAAATCCCCACCTGCTGGAGTCGTTGCTGTTGTTGCGGTTGTCTCCCATCACAAAGTATTCATTTTCTGGAACGCGATAAGGCCCCCACTGGTATTTAGGAGGTTCGGCAATATATTTTTCGACGAGGGGTTTGTCGTTGAGATACACTAAACCTTGTTTAACGGCGACGGTTTGACCCGGTAAGCCAATTACCCGCTTGATGAATGCTTGGTCTTGAGTAAAGCCTTGTTCTTGCAACTTTTCGGGGGGAGAAAATACTACGATGTCGCCAGTTTTTGGAGGTTCGAGGTAGTAGGAGATTTTTTCGACTACGACACGATCGCCCACGTGCAAAGTGGGTATCATAGAATCTGAGGGTATATAGCGCGGTTCGGCGACCAAGGCTCGAATCACTATTGCTAAACTCAAAGCAATAATCACTATCTGAAGATTTTCAAAGCTAGACTTCCACGCTTTCTGCCACCAGCTTTCAGGCGGATTTTCTGCTACTTGTGTACCCAAATTCTTTTTTTCAGATGTCATGAAAGTCCTCGCTATATAGTTGCCACTAATTATCTGATTAAGCTCGCTCAGCATTTAAATTGCATCTCTACAAAGCATCAAACCATGAGCGCGTCCCACACGCGAACCTGCCCCAAATATACAATTTAAATGCAGTACAGCTTACCGTTGAAGTATGTCGCTGTTAATTACTAGACGTGAAGTGCAGGCATTTGCAAAGTTGCAAAGTATCTAGAAAGGCACCTGCGATTTCCCTATCAATCAAAGATTTATACAATAAGTCTTCTCTTGATATTAACTCATAAAAAAGGCAGAGAATTTAAATTCTCTACCTTTTTTATGTGAGGATTTTGAGTTGTTGGCGATCGCGAGATTGGTTATTTCAAAACTTAACTCGCGATCGCACAAAACTCAAACTTACTCAGCGCCTTGGGGCAGCAATTCGCGCTTTTGACCTTGCAGCACCTTAACAATTCCGTCCTCGCCCACATCCACAACAGCGGTGTCGCCGTCTTTGATGCGGCCAGAAAGGATTTCCTCAGCCAAGCTGTCTTCCAACAAGCGCATGATGGCGCGGCGCAGGGGTCGGGCTCCGTAGCTGGGGTTGTAGCCTTCTTCTACCAGCCGTTCTTTGAATTTTTCGGTCACTTCCAAGGTGATGCCCTGTTCTGTCAAACGGCTGAACACTTCTTTGAGCATGATGACCGCGATTTCCTTGACTTCTTCCCTGTTCAACTGGCGGAAGACGATAATTTCGTCTAGGCGGTTGAGGAATTCGGGACGGAAGTAGTTTTTGAGTTCTTCGTTAACCAAAGAACGAATGCGGTTGTAATTAGCATCGGCTTGGTTGTCGCTGAACTCGAAGCCGAGGCCGCCGCCGCCTTTTTCAATCACCTTAGAACCGATGTTTGAGGTCATAATCAGCAGCGTGTTTTTGAAGTCCACGGTGCGACCTTTGGCATCAGTTAAGCGGCCGTCTTCCAATATTTGCAACAGCATATTGAAGACATCGGGGTGGGCTTTTTCGATTTCGTCGAAGAGCACGACGGTGTAAGGACGGCGGCGGACTGCTTCTGTGAGTTGGCCGCCTTCGTTGTAGCCGACGTACCCAGGCGGAGAACCGATGAGTTTGGAGACGGTGTGCCGTTCCATGTACTCCGACATATCCAGACGAATCATGGCGTCTTCGGAACCGAAGAAGTAGCCGGCTAGGGCTTTGGTGAGTTCGGTTTTGCCGACGCCTGTGGGCCCGGAGAAGATGAAACTGGCGATCGGGCGATTGGGATTTTTCAAGCCTACCCGCGCGCGACGAATGGCGCGGGAAACGGCTTTCACTGCTTCTTCCTGACCGATCAAGCGCTGGTGCAAGGTATCTTCCATGTGCAGCAGCTTTTCGGATTCGGATTCGGTCAGTTTGTTGACCGGGACTCCCGTCCAGCTTGCCACGATTTGAGCGATATCTTCTTCGGTGACCACTGGCGATGGGTCTGTTTCGCCGGTGCGGGCAGAGTCGGTTTTTTTGGCTTGGGAAATAGCGCGAATTTCGGCTTTGATGGTCATTTCTCGATCGCGCAATTCGCCGGCTTTGTCAAAGTCTTGAGAACGCACCGCTTCGTCTTTATCTTTGAGGACTTGGCGGAGTTCTTTGTCAAGTTCTTTGGCTGCCGGGGGCAGTTGGGAGTTGATCAGGCGAACTCTGGAACCAGCTTCGTCTACCAAGTCAATTGCTTTGTCTGGGAGGAAGCGATCGGAGATGTACCGATGTGAGAGTTTGGCTGCAGCTTCCAGGGCCGTGTCCAAGATTTTCAGCTTGTGGTGCTGTTCGTAGCGTTCCCGGAGACCGAAGAGAATCTCGATCGTCTCGTCAACGGTGGGTTCGCCGACCATCACGGGCTGGAAGCGCCGTTCTAGGGCAGCGTCGCGTTCGATGTGTTTGCGGTACTCGTCTAAAGTTGTAGCGCCGATACACTGGAGCTCGCCTCTAGCCAAAGCCGGCTTGAGAATGTTCGCTGCGTCGATCGCCCCTTCAGCCGCACCTGCACCGATCAAAGTGTGCACTTCGTCAATCACCAAAATCACGTTACCCGCTGTGCGGATTTCGTCCATGATTTTTTTGAGGCGTTCTTCAAATTCGCCCCGGTATTTCGTGCCGGCAACCAGCAAGCCGATGTCGAGGGTAACGACGCGCTTTTCTTCGAGGATATCTGGGATGTCGTTGTTAGCGATGCGCTGGGCCAGACCTTCGGCGATCGCGGTTTTACCGACTCCGGGTTCGCCGATGAGCACCGGGTTATTCTTGGTGCGGCGACCGAGGATTTGAATTACCCGTTCAATTTCTTTTTGGCGTCCGACTACTGGGTCTAGTTTGCCATCGACCGCCATTTGAGTGAGGTTGGCACCGAATTCATCCAGGGTTGGGGTTTTGGTGCGGGCGCCGCCGCCCGTGGCTGCGACTTCTGCGGTTTCTCCCAGCATCCGAATCACTTGGGTGCGGACTTTCGACAAGTCTACTCCCAGGTTTTCCAGGACTCTGGCCGCTACTCCTTCACCTTCGCGGATCAGGCCCAGCAGCAGGTGTTCAGTACCTATATAGTTGTGTCCGAGTTGGCGAGCTTCTTCTAGGGATAGTTCTAGAACCCGCTTGGCGCGGGGGGTGAACGGAATTTCGACTGCCACGAAGCCGGAACCGCGCCCGATGATTTTTTCCACTTCAATCCGAGCGTCTTTGAGGTTGACCCCCATTGATTTGAGGACTTTAGCTGCAACCCCGGTTCCTTCTCCGATCAGACCCAGGAGGATCTGTTCTGTCCCTACGAAGTTGTGACCCAGGCGGCGAGCTTCTTCCTGGGCCAACATGATTACTTTTATTGCTTTTTCTGTGAAGCGTTCAAACATGATTTATTCCCATCACCTGCTGCTATGTGCCCGTTTCGAGGTCACGCTCGCACAACGAGCGTTTGTGTTCGAGTGTTAACTCGTACTGCTTATTCTAGCGCGACACTCCCAACCTATCTGCCGCACTCGGCTGCGGTTGCAGATTCCAGGCTCATGTTGCAGGGTGGCTTTCAACTGGGAAGACCCAAATGGTGGCTGACCTACAACCTCCCCTAGACTGCAAGAAGATTGCTCTTCTCGGCCCGTGCCCAACCTACGACTGCGTATTGATGGATTCTAGCATAATCTTTTTGGCTGTCATGCAGGTGCCAAATGGATATTTCTCGAAGTGTAGGACAGTTTTTTTACAAAAGTTCTTGGTTATATGGGCGATCGATCCCCTAAACTCATCCTTAACCGGCAGCCCATATCAAGAATTTGTTGCTTTGGGAGGCCCAGAGCTAGCTGGGCTTTTTTTATCTAAAATTTGGCCTCAGATGCGTGGGGAATTTGGGTAGTATTCATATTGTCAGTTGTGCGATCGCTCCCGATCGATTAGTAAGTGTTGCTACACTCCGAGGGGTTTGGCTCAGACTATAATCTGCACGGTTCAAACGAGGGCGAAGCAAAGCGGTAAGTACGATCGTGCAGGCAGAGGTTTCTTCCCATGCTGAGGTTGATTGCCTATGAGGATTTTGAACTAAATTTATATCGAGTAACCCATTATTGGTCAATGCAAGTTAAAGACTCAATAAATTACATTTAAAACTCAAAACTATCGATCGCCAAATGCCAGTTTTTCTGATGCAGCCGATCGCACATCTCCCGTTTCTCAACCGCCAAATATCGCTGAAATTCCGGTTTTTCCAGACCGCTGCGCCACATCACCAGAGCATCTTCCCCGGTGTCTTCGTAGTATCGCTTGCGCCGTCCAGCCTCTTTATAACCAAATTTTTTGTATAGAGAAACTGCGACTAAATTCGAGTCCCGCACTTCTAAAGTCGATCGCTCTAATTGCCTGTCACAAGCCGATTTTAGCAAAGCCAAAAGCAGAGCTTGTCCCAAACCCTGACGTTGAAACTGAGGATGAATTGCCAGCATTATAATGTGAGCTTCTTCTAAAATCGCCCACAAACAACCGATACCGATGAGAGTTGGGGGAATCTGTAGGGGCGGTGTCCCCGTGCTCGCCCGGTTTTGAGCTGATTCACAGTCGTCAGTTTCCCATGTCCAAAGACCTAATAAATCGCTGTTAGGACTGTCTAACTCGCGCCTGTAGCCTTCGATCGTCCAAAGTCCCGCAAAACAAAGCCGATCGAGTTCGACTGCACTGTTGAGGTGTTCTGCTGCGAGATGTTTAATTTGTAGAAAACGCACAGTCGATTTTAAATTTTAGATTTTAGATTTTAGATATGATAATTACTCACTGCAAGGATGCTCCAGTTCGATCGAGTCTCAGTCAGTCAGCCTGCTTGCGGAATGAATCTGGGAGCAACTGACCCAATTGCTTGCCGTCAATTGTACACTGGGAAAGACCGTAAGGATAGTTATTGCGCGATGGTATCAACTCAATCTATCGGGGTGGAATCGGGACTTAAGTATCTGTCTGAGTCTCAACAAGCCCTGCACACTCGATCGCCCAATCAAGAACTGTTACCGCTGACAGCCAGTGTTAACAGCAGCGATCGGTTGGAAATCGGAGGCTGCGAGGTGACAGCTTTGGTTGAGCAATTTGGCTCGCCGTTATACATTTTAGACGAAGAAACGTTGCGGGCTGCTTGTACCCAGTACCGGGATGCTTTTAAGCATTACTATCCGGGCGAATCTCAAGTGCTCTATGCTTCTAAAGCATGGAGTTGTTTGGCAGTTTGCGCGATCGCAGCTTCCGAAGGTTTAGGGATAGATGTCGTATCCGCCGGAGAAATCTACACTGCACTGCAAGCCGGTGTCAGTCCCGACAAAATCTACTTCCACGGTAACAACAAGTCTCGCGAGGAACTGCGACTAGCTGTCGAAAGCGGCTGCATTACCGTAGCCGACAATTGGCGGGATTTAGAGACTCTAGCAGAGTTGGGAGAATCGGGTGTCAGCAGCCTCACAGGTGGGCCGACACGAGTTATGGTGCGGTTTACTCCTGGAATTGAGTGTCACACCCACGAGTACATTCAGACGGGTCAAATCGACAGTAAATTTGGCTTCGATCCCAACTCGCTCGATCGAGTTTTTAAATTTATCAGCCAACAATCGTCGTTATTTTGCGTGGGAGTGCACGCTCACATCGGCTCTCAGATTTTTGAACTGCAACCCCATGACGATTTAGCTGAAGTCATAATTCAGGCCTTGACAAAAGCACAGAGTTATGGTTTGCCAGCTACAGAAATTAATATTGGCGGGGGGTTGGGCATTCGCTATACTGAAGCGGACGATCCTCCCAGCATAGAAGATTGGGCTCGTACAATTTGCTCCGCAGTGGTAGCAGCTTGCGAGCGGCAGCAATTGCCATTACCAAAATTGCTTTGCGAACCGGGTCGATCGCTCGTCGGTACAGCCTGTGTCACTGCTTATACCGTTGGCTCTCAAAAAGTCATTCCGGGAATGCGGACTTATTTAGCTGTGGATGGAGGGATGTCGGACAATCCGCGTCCTATTACCTATCAATCAGTTTATCGAGTCCTCGCAGCCGGTAAAATGTCTGCTCCCTTAACGCAAACAGTGACAATTGCTGGGAAACACTGCGAGTCAGGCGATGTTCTGATTAAAGATGCCAAATTGCCAGAGTGTCATGCCGGAGATGTTCTCGCCGTTACGGCCACAGGGGCATACAATTACAGTATGGCTTCTAACTATAACCGAGTACCCAGACCGGCAGCGGTTTTAGTGAGAAATGGGGAAGTTAACACGATTGTACAGCGGGAAACTTACCAGGATTTGCTGAGGCTTGACCGCCTTCCTGAACGACTCGGAGCTCCAAAGTAAAAACTTAGAAGTTAAAAGTTAAAAGTTAAAAGTTAAAAGAAAGACAATCTATGTTTACTTAGTGATGATTGTTTTTTCACTTTTAACTTTTGCCTTGTTCAGTCACACGATTGGATTGACACTCCCCGGTCTAAAAACACGGGGATTTTCAGAGTATTCCTTATAACAACTGTTCATGGTTCACGGGTTCGAGTGCATCACGGTTCGCGGTTCACAGGCGGTAGCGTTCGATGAACCATGAACAATCAACAATCTGGCTTTGACTTGGCCCTGGTTCAGTCCTTATTGATTCAAGGGATCGATATTGGACTGGTTTTTGCCCTTGCGTATTTGGTGCTCGTCATTGTTGGCGAGCGCAGAACGCTGTGGATGGTACGGGGATTTATCATTTTGATGCTGGCGGCGGCGGTGAGCAACTGGGCTGGATTGAGGCTGTTGCACGTTGCGCTCAATAGCTTGGTGACTGGTTCGGCTGTGGCAATGGCGGTAATATTGCAGTCGGAGTTTCGCCGATTTCTGGAACAATTGGGTCGGGGGGAATTTCGGCAATTGTTTGGACGCGATCGCCGACCAACTCCCGAACCGGACAGCGTAATAGATGAAATTGTGGACGCAGTAAAAGAACTTTCGCAAAACCGCACGGGCGCTTTACTAATTATAGAAACAGATTCTCCGATCGACGATCGAGATTTTTCTGTGCCGGGGTTAAAGCTAAATGCTGAAGTTTCTAAAGAATTGTTGCAGACGATCTTTCAGCCGCAAACTTTGCTGCACGACGGGGCTGTTTTGATTCGAGGTTCGCGGATCGTGTCGGCGGGAGTAATTTTGCCTTTGTCCGATCGCACTGCGTCGCGGCAGTTGGGAACCCGCCACCGGGCGGCAATGGGGATTACGGAACGGGTGCAAGCTTGCGTGTGCGTGGTGGTGTCCGAGGAAACGGGTTCTATTTCTTTAGCCCAGATGGGACTTTTAAATCGACCTTTGACTAGCAGCAAACTTAAGGAATTGCTGGAAGCAAAGCTGTTCCCCTCCGAGGGAGAAAGAGTTGTGGCTCCAATTCCGATCGGCAATCTCGGACGCCAGATAGGATTGAAGGGAGTGACGCTATTAAAACGGATACTGCGCCGTTAGTCGGGTAATCGGGAGAAACCATGAGTCAAGGAATTTGCTTGGAAAAGTTGCCGGAGGATCTGCAGCAGGAACTACTGCCTAAGCACATAGCAGTGATTATGGACGGGAACGGGCGCTGGGCTAAGAAGAGGGGGTTGCCGCGGATTGCGGGACACCGCCGAGGAGCTAGCACTCTGAAGGAACTGCTGCGCTGCTGCAAAGATTGGGGGATTCCAGCTTTAACGGCCTATGCTTTTTCGACGGAGAATTGGGGGCGGCCGGCTGGGGAAGTGGATTTTTTAATGAGTTTGTTTGAGGGAAAGTTGCGGCAAGAATTGCGGGAGATGGTGGACGAGGACGTGCAAATTCAATTTATGGGGAATTTGCAGGCTTTGCCGAAGTCTTTGCAGGCCCAAATCGAGCGTTCTGTGACGGCAACTCAGCACAATCAGGGGATTTTGTTTACGGTGGCGACGAATTACGGGGGGCGTCAAGAGATTGTACAAGCTTGTCGGGCGATCGCCACTCAGGTGAAAGAGGGCAAGTTGCAGCCGGAGGAGATTGATGAGGTTTTATTTAAACGCTATTTGTATACTGCTGATGTTTGTGACCCGGATTTACTAATTCGGACGAGTGGGGAAATGCGGTTGAGCAATTTTTTACTATGGCAAATGGCTTATTCGGAAATTTACATTACTGAGACGCTGTGGCCGGATTTCGATCGATCGGAGTTTCACCGCGCTTTGTCTGATTATCAGAAGCGCAGCCGCCGATTTGGCAAAGTTTAACGATTTTGGATTGGAGATTTTTGATTTTAGATTTTTTGGTTGATTTTTTAGTTTCCAAGTAGGTCATCTCCTGCTCAACATAACGATTTTAGATTTTAGATTGGAGGACAAATCTAAAATCTAAAATCTAAAATCTAAAATCCAATTAGGGGCCGGAGAAAACGGCCGCTTCAATGTCCTGACGTGAGAGGGAGTATTTGAATGCTCGCTGAATGTCTTGGCCGTCGGCTCCAGCATCGATGTAGCGGACGGTAAGTTGGTCGATATCGAGGGAGAGTTCTGCTTTCCATGTAAGTTGCTCGATCTGCCAGCAGTGGAGTTCTCGCCGATCTTGCTGGCAGCCGCGGCTTTTTAGCCACTGCTCGATTTCCGGGAGTGGATGGTTGTACAAAGGAGTGTCAGCGGAAGGAAGAGTCATGGGATTTTAGATTTTAGATTTTGGATTTTAGATTGGGGATTTCGGATTGGGGATTTCCGATTGTAGATTGGAGATTTGGGATTGGAGGCTTTAATTGCCGCGAATTAAGCCGATCGCGATCGCCAGTACCAAACATCCGATTAAGCTAGCTCCCATGATAAACAGAGCGAACATTTCTCCGGGAGAAAGGGGTCGATCCGTGGGATCTAGGTAAGCGGAGTTGGAAGTTTTTTTGCCCGATGCCGAAACCGGAGTATTGAAGCCTGGGGGCGACTGAATCACGTTCAGACGAGAATAGCCTATTTTGAGGTCGTAGGCGAGGCGACGTTCTGGGTTGCTGAGGGTGGCGTAGGCGTTATTTAGCTGCTGAAATTTGGCTGTGGCGACTGCGGGCGGCAGCTCGGTGGTATCGGGATGGTAGAGTTTGCTCAGTTCCCGGTACGATCGCCGAATTTCGATTACTGAGGCTGAAGGATGCAGCCCTAACAAGCTGTAATGAGTCGAGCCCAAGGGGGTTTTGCCGGGTATTTTTTGACTTTTGTTTTTTGCAGTTGCCTCGTTTCCTGCCACCGAAGCCCCTCTCTGCCTATTGTTAATAATATTTGGTTATTTTAGCTGAAATCTGAAGGAAGAGGAATTAACCGCAGAGGGCGCTCCAGAACGCAGAGGGAAGAGGGAAGAATTCTAAATTCTCCCGTTCTTTACCTGTTTCTGCTGGTACGCGGTTTTTTATTCTTTATTGGGGTTGACTTTTTCAGAGGAATGTGAATTGGCTAGGGCTAGCACTGGAGTGTCGGTTGGTTCTGGTCGATCGATACTGTGTTCGCCGTCGGTGGGAATTTGGCAAGAAATCAGTTCTGTGACGATGCGATCGCCCAGAACATCTTCCCAATCTTGCAACTGTTCTCTGGCTTTGATCGGTGTATTGAGAGCCACGTCTACGCCCATTTGCTGAAGGTTGAGGCTGTGGGCTGTCGATCGGCGGTTGACACACTCCACCAGCCAAACGCTCAATCCGACTGCTGCCATCAAAGGCAAGACAATCCGGTAATCGCGGGTTAATTCAAACATCAATAGGATGGCTGTCAGCGGTGCTCTGGCGCTGCCGGCGAGGACGGCGGCCATTCCCACCATTGCGTAGGCGGCAGGGCCAGCGACTCGATCGCTCATTGCCGGCAGCATTTCCAAAAACAGGCCGTAAGCCGAACCCAGGGAAGCTCCCAAAAACATCGCCGGAGCGAATATACCGCCCACTAAACCGCTGCCGAGGCTGATTGCTGTCATCGCCAGTTTGACAAACAGCAGCAGCAGCAGCAAAGGCAAGGAAAATTTAACATCTTGGAGCATGGCTTGGACTGTTTCGTAGCCGACACCCAAAATTTGAGGAAATTGCAGGGCGACTAAGCCGACGCAGGTCCCGCCGATGATGGGCTGAAGCGGTCGGGGGATTAGTCCTAGCCAAGCAAATCCTCGGACTTTTCCTTGAAAACAGCCCTCGGCTAATTGAATTGCTTCTGTGTAGGCTAGAGACACTCCGCTCGCTAAAAGGCCCAATCCCATATACAGAGGCAGTTCCAAGGGGCTGCGGACATCGTAAACTGGCAACGCAAAGGCCGGCTGAGATCCCAAGCAGATTTGAGCGATGAGCGCCGAAACTACGGCGGAGAGCAAGACTACGCTGACTGAGGAAGTGGCGAAGGTGCTGCCGAGCACGACTTCTAAGGCAAAGAATACTCCGGCGATGGGAGAGTTAAATCCGGCGGATAAACCGGCAGCAGCTCCCGCGCCGAGGAGCAAGCGCTGCCGTTCTGGGGAGAGCTGTAAAATTTGAGCCAGCAGCATTCCGAAGTTGGCGCCGATTTCGACGCTGGGGGCTTCCGGGCCGAGGGAGGCGCCGGTGCCGAGGGAAACTGAGGCTGCCACCATTTTGGTGATGGGTTTGAGGGGGGAGAGTTCTTGCAGGCCGCGGGTGGCTGCAATTAAGGAAGACATATTCGGGCCAAAGTCCCGAAATCGCCACCGCATCAGCCCGATGATGACTCCGCCGAGGGTTGGAATGCAGGCTAGCGTCCAAGAGCCTTTGGAGGCGATCGCCCCCATGAAGTCTTCCAGCATCAGGCTGTGGATGAAGTGGATGAGGTAGTGAAAGGTGACGACGCCTGCGCCCGTAACTCCCCCTATGACTAGGGACAGGATGAGCAGGAGGGTTTCTGGGCTGGGGTGCAGGCGGTTGAATAGCGGGCTTAGTCGGGAGGCTTGGGGAGTTGCTGCGGTTGGCCCGGGTGGCGGCAGATCCACAGGAGGGATGGCTCTCATTTAGCGGTTAATTCTTCGGTGAGAAGTTATATAATTATTACAATTTATTTCTTATTTTCATTTTGAGTGATTTTAGGGGAATTGACAACTTAATTAAGGCGTATTTTCGGGTAATTTTTTGGGGCTAGCCGCTGAGGTGGAATCACTGATTATCAGGAGCGACGGATTTGGCGTGATTGTATGCTCAGTTACATTCAAACTTAGATATACTCTGGCTATAATGCTAATCAACTATATTTACCTTGTGGGTGGTTAGGCAGATCGCATCAGTGAACTAGCAATATCATATAACTCAGTAAAAAACAACTTTCAAATTAAAGAATTGGCGATGGGAGATTTTACCTGACAACCACAAATCTCAAACCACAAACCTAAAATCTCCAATTTTAAATTCCTCGGTCGCGCATACTATCATATCGGTTGTTGAGCGGGCGGGATTCTTGGTCTGGGTTTGGCGATCGACATTAGCGGATCGCCGATGGTGGCGACTTTCCAGGGCGGGGATTCGAGCTGGCGTGCTGCGATTAAAAAGGGTGCTCCTCGCTTTAGGCGATCGACCATTAATTTAGGTGGAATAAATGCCGATAAAAAAGGTTCGTTGACGCTGCCAATATATGCGTAAGCACCATTCTCTAGCCACCTTCCGGCAACGGTGTTTGTGTCATCTGGCGCTGCTGCTGACCAACTGTGGATCGTGTGGATTGCTGCGGGAAATTGGAGTTTGGGTATGTCTTCAACTAAAGCGTCGCCGTTGCCCACTTGGAATGATTTTGGATAGCCTTTGGAATTCATTAATATTAAGTCAAATGTCCACGGTTTTGAGGCTAAACTCCGCCACTTTTCCAGGCTAGATTCGGGTTTCTGCACTAATTCGACATTTAAACCTATTGTTTTTAGTCCGCTAGCTGCTGACTCCATTTCATATTTTGCCCAATTTCCTTCCTTGGGGTAACTATCATAAAGCATAGCTGTTTCGCTGTCGAGAAATAAGGCGCACATGGCTTGATAGATCGATCGCACCTCGGAACCGTAAATCCAGCCAACAACCGCCCAGCGTTCGCCGTTGGGGTGCCTTCCCAAACCGTCGGTAACGGCTAGTTGTTCGTCTGGTTTTTCAGGAGATTGATATTTGACTGCTAGTTGGCGTACAATGGTTATTGTGTCGATCGGGTCTGCGAGTTGAGAATAAAAAAATCCGGTTGATTCGACGGCTTTTGTAACTGCTAGTTGCAGATTTTTCCACTGTGTGTTATCGAGGGTATCGTTGGGTGTTCCGAAGTTGCCTTCTAGAAACACTAACGGTTGGCCGTGAGCGGCTGCTAAGGCAACTGCTGCTGAGCGTGCGGGGTCATTTTCTGATGCGATTACTACTCCTGGGGGTTCCCAGCCGAGTTGCGTCCATTGTGCTTTTAAGGTTTGAGTATCGGTGGCATTCCAGGCTGCTGCTGCGCTGTTGAGCATTAATTGTTGGAGTTTTTTATTTTTTGGCAGTTGCTGTTTGATGCTGGGCAAACGGACTATTTCTTCGGGTTTAAAGCGCTGCACAAACATGGGGGCATATTTTTTGTCTTCGATGAGAATAGGCCAGTTTCCTTTGAGATTCCATTTTTGGATTGCTGCTAAGAATGTGGCTTCGTCGGGTACTAAAACTACGCGGTTGACTGTTGGTATATTTTCGCGGAGGATAGCCGATCGGAGACCTGTTTGAATTGGCCAGGGTTCTTGTTTGGCTGAGGCGGGAAGTTGAAAGGGTTTTGTGAAAAGGCGATCGCACCCGATACCGATTGTTGCTAGGATGGAGATAAGGGCGATCGCGAGTAATTTAAATTTTAACTGTTTTTTCATAGGTCGGGGAAGGAAGGAACTAGGTTATAAATACGAACAATTATCGAAATATTTTTAGGGGCTGCAAGCGGATGTTTCGAGGCGCGGGACAAAGGAAGGTTGTAAGTGCGATCGGGCTGGCAACTTTTATTATTATTGCCTTAGCAACTACAGGTTTAATAATTGTCGCAGCGAACCGTTCGTCAGTCAAGCATCAAGTCCGGCAATTGCTGAGGGCGAGAGAATGTCAAGGTTGCAATCTTTTCGGGGCAAATTTGAGCGAAGTTTTTCTGGAAGGGGTCAATTTAGAACAAGCCAACCTGAAAAATGCCCATTTGTGGAGCGCGCATTTGGTAAACGCTAACTTGAAACAGGCCAATTTGACTGGGGTTTACCTGATAAGCAGCAATTTGGCCGGGGCAAATTTGGAGGGAAGCAATTTAGAAAATGCGTTTTTAGAGGATAGTTATTTGGAAGGAAGTAATTTGAGAAATGCTAACTTAAGAGGTGCTTTTATGAAAGGTATTTTTCTCGCTAACGCTGATTGGGAAGGGGCGAATTTGGAGGGTGCTAATCTGTGGATGGCTAATTTGGAAGGGGCGAATTAGAAGGGTGGTAATCTGAGAAATGCTTTGCTGTTGGATACTAATTTGGCAGGGGCGAATTTAAAGGGTGCGGTGATGCCTGATGGTACGCGACATGAATGAAAGTCATTAGTCATTAGTCATTAGTCATTAGTCATTAGTTATTAGTCATTAGTCAGAGGAAAGAGCGATCGCACCTGCCACCTTCATTTCCTGTTATTTGGTGAGGAGATGAAGGAGTGACGAGGCGCGATCGCTCTTCTAATAGAGCAGATTTTACAAGCGCGTCGGCTGCTTTAATCATCTATCTAACTCAGCCAGTCTTGGACGCACTCCGACTCCAGAAACCGGGTTTTTTACCGAATCAGCAGGTCACAACCTGTGTATTTTCGTAAAAAAACCCGGTTTCTAAGCCCCTGTGCGTAAGTCATACCAACTTTACTTACACACGTTCTGCAAATTTTTGAACAGCTTTTGGCGCGAAAGCAGCAACTAAAAAAGCAGTTGTAATGTATTTCCCCTCAGAATCTTTGCTAGTTATTGTTATTGCACCAAACACAATCGCTGCAATCAGCGCAATAAAACTCATGGCTCGCATTGTCGAGTATTTCCCATTATCTTCCTGGAATAATTCGGCCAGCTCTTTTCCATGTTCTGAAGAATTTGGTTGAGTCTCAACTATAGAAGAATGTGTCATTTGATTAACCTCCTAAATGATTAAAGCTTAACTAAGTCCTAACTTAGTTCGAGTGTGGCTACCAACTATTCCATCATCTTCAAGTCCAACAGAACGCTGGAAAGCTTTTACAGCCGTTTGTGTATTTTCACCAAATACACCATCAACTGCTCCTGGATTAAATCCCCGATCGCGCAATCGCTGTTGGAGTTTGATAACGGCTGAACCTGTTGAACCAAAGCGTAGAGTCACAAATGGCGACTCATTTTCTAGCTGTTCGGGAGTGAATTGCATACCTAGCTTATCAGCAACTTGTTTTCTCAAACTGGGAAGTTGACTGTACAGCAAATCACCCGGACAATCAGTATTGCTGAAATCTCTGTGTCCCTTGATATTGAGCGGACTAATATTGCAAGAATCGCATAATGACACACAAAGTTCTACAAGGCTCTCCCATTGCTTTTCACTCATTTGGAAAGTCATGAAATTCCCTTCATTTTCAATACCAGGAGATTGATTGCCGTTGGCTAATTTTCCTGGATCTTGCCCTGCATGGGCTGACTGAATGCAAAACCCTTTTTTCACAGCATCTAGGGAACCGTGCCGACCTTCTAAAATAAACCCTCCGGTTGTATTTAAGAAGTTGTGTCCTGAGTCCGACCAATCATTATCATCCATGTGAAAGTTTTGAATGTTTCGCGCTAACTTAATCGCTCCTTCCAGCGTGCCTCTTGAGGCATCGTTGGGAGGATTTTGGTTGTTTGTATGATGGACGATGACATAGCGAGGAATAGTCCTTTGAAAAGAAAATGTTCCAGATTTTGGAGGTCTGGCTCCCCAGACTTCTGCTGTTACAACTTTTGCTGTAAATGACATAAAAAATGACTCCTAATTGTTTAATTTGTAGGTGGAAGTTACCCCACGGAGGGGGCAACTTCTGTTTAGGCTATGGCTTTGAAGTAATGCTCAGCGATCTGCGCGATGTGGTCAGCCCTGTCCCGTCCATTCACTATTTTTCTAGCCTTAGAGAAATCGCGCCGATCGCCAACAATGAAATCACTCAAACCTACACCCGTAAAGCTACCATCGCGCATTCCCCGAACTAGAATCATGGCAGCGATTTCAGGGAGAGCGGCTTTTTCTGGATTATCTATCAAATGAATTCCGAGTTTTTTACTCCAGATTTGGTAGTTGCGACGCCCTGTAATTTGGACGAAACCTCTGCCTTTGAAGCGAGGCCCATCACCGGATTCAGTGTTCCCTAAATCTTCGCGGCCTTCATAATCCCACCCATCAGCTAATTCCATCATCAAACGTCCAAAATGGGATTCATGTTCGGCCGTTGCAAAAACATAGGCAATTTGCCCGCGATCGATGACACCATTATCGAGACATCGATCGAGGATAAGAGGCAAATTTTTCTTGGCAAAGGGACGAATTGCCGACGGAGATTGAGCGATATCTAAAATACGATCGACGCTAGGGAAGTCACTGGGCATATCCCACATCTTGGGTTTGCGAGTAACTATTGCGATCTCTTCTGGCTTTACCTTCAGCAACTCGGCCCAGGTATTGCGATCGACTTTACCTGTTACCTTTAGTCCACCTGAAACAAACTGGCTTTTATCCGCAGGGCGCATCCGTTGAAATTGCTCCACTGCTGCCTTAGTGACAGACCCAAAAAGCCCGTCAATTTTGGCATCTTTTGGTAATAATCCCCAATCTTTTAAGCGCCTTTGCAGGATCTCGACATCATCAATCAGGTGAGGGGTATCGATAATCCCGTCATTGATTTGTAACTCAACTTTTTCAATCGTCATATTCACAAATCCAAGTAGTAATAATGTTTGTAGTAAAGACTGAATTCCTTTATTGCATATTTGGGTAAAATGCGGACTAAAGTCCTCACTACGAATCTTGTTAGTCTGGCTAAGTCACCGAAGTAATATCAATTGAAAACTCCGGCATTTTTTTGACTCATTTAGAAATCCGATGCAGCCACATTGTTGCAGTAGATTCGATCTTGCTGCTGTCCCAATTGTCATAAAAAGATAAAGCTTCACGCAAACTAAAGGCATTGGCAGTGGCGGAGATCAATTTACGACTGTATATCTTGTTTTCGCCTTTGTTATCTGGTGAAAATGGGGAATTTTTCCGATAGCCTGAGTAGAACCATTCTCCGGCTGGATCGTTCACAAAAAAGTCACCGTTGTTGTTATAGCCGCGAATAACTAGAATGTGACCCGGAACAGTCCAATAACCGTGCAATATACATATCTCGCCAGAATCGAGAGACCGAGTGATGTCTGAAAGACTCCCTTTCAATGTCAAATCATCTCTCAACCCCAAACCCTCTAACAATCTTTTGATGCCATCGGGAGAACCGTGATCGATTCCCAGCCTGTCGAAACGTTTTTTAACATCATCTTCGTACTGTGCAAAGAAGCCTAAATCTGCAACTTGAAAGTATTTCAGACACATTGCCGAACTTGTAGCACCGCAAGTGCGCCAGGGTTCAATTTCGTTATCATGTTGACTGAAATACGGAACCTTATGATTGACAGCCATAATTTACCTCAAGGTAAGTGTTGTAAACGATTGATTTGGTCTCAGACCATTTGTTTGAGCTGATATTTATACAGTAGCGAGTTGTTATTGTACGGTCGATATAGATAACCTAAGTTGTTAAAAATAAATCCAAAAATAGAAAAACTGAGGCAACCTCAGTTTAAATAAGTAAACCTCAGTAAACTTCAGGTTATACTCAAGATCAAATGAAAAATTTTTAACGTTATGAATTTTGAAGAAGCGCTGAAACTCGCAGATACCGCCGTATTTGCCCAAGCAAACAGACACTTAAAAGATATAGAAGTAATAATTCTGAGGGGATCTTGGGAAGGTCATGAGTATCATAAGATTGCAGAGGCTTACGGATATGCTGCCGAATACCTGATGCAAGATGTTGGCCCCAAGTTATGGAAGCTGCTTTCGGAAGCTTTAGGCGAAAGAGTCAGTAAAAGAAACTTTCAAACGGCATTGGAAAGGCGATCGCACTTGCAGTCACAGACAGCCGCACAGCCAATTTCAGTTACAAGCACTCCTTTATGCCAAGATTGGGGTGAAGCGCCGGATGTCTCAAATTTTTTCGGCCGCGCCGCAGAATTAAATACCCTGAGTCAATGGGTACTCCGCGATCGCTGTCGCTTGGTGGCGCTGTTGGGTATGGGAGGTATTGGTAAAACGGCTTTGACTGCTAAACTGGGAGAACAAGTTCAGGGTGAATTTGAATACCTAATTTGGCGCAGTCTCCGTCATGCACCTCCTTTGCTGACAATCTTGACTGAGTTGAACTCATTTACCAGCAGTTCCCCAGAAACGCAACTGCCAACTACTATAGGCGAGCAAATTTCTTCCCTAATCAAAAGTTTGCGCGATCGCCGTTGTTTGCTGATCCTAGATGATTGGGAAATGATTTTGCAAAGTGGAGATATAGCTGGGTATTACGGAGATGGTTATGAAGGGTACGGTCAACTATTGAGGCGAATCTCAGAAGAAAGGCATCAAAGCTGCTTGCTACTTTTATCGCGAGAAAAGCCTGTAGAGGTTGCATCTTTAGCAGGCGAAACCTTACCTGTGCGTACATTACAAGTTAAAGGCTTAAAACAAACAGATGCAAAAATGCTGTTGGCAGCCATTGGCTTTTCTGACTCAGAAAACGGCTTAGATGAACTGATACAAGTATACCGAGGTCATCCGGCTGCACTGAAAATTACTGCTACCACAATTCAAGAGTTGTTTAATGGAAATATCAGTCAATTTATCGGTCAGAGTTCCTTAGTTATTGGCGATATATTTGCCAATTTACTTAACGAACATTTTCAGCGGTTATCGGATTTAGGAAAAGCTGTCATGTACTGGCTGGCGATCGAACAGCAGCCGATTTCCTGGAACCAACTGAAAGCAAAATTATCAGCAGGCGTTTCTAGTTCAGAATTACTAACAGTATTAGAATCCTTGGTAAGGCGTTCGTTAATCGAAAAAGAGCTTTCTCCCTCTAGTGCTGAAGCAAAATTCACTCTCGAACCCGTGATGATGAAATATGTCACCCATAATTCGATCGAACAAATATGCCAAAATATTCTCGAAGCAATGGAAGCGCAATCCACCGACAAGCTAGGTTTAATCGGAAGTCATGCTTTCGAGCGATCGCCAGAACTCAAGGACACTAAAATTACTCAGCTACACCCGATATTAACCAAAGTTCGAGAACGCTTAGATTTAACTCGAATAAATAATTATCAAATGCAGCTAAAAGAACTTTTGTCTAAAGTTCGCGAGTGTCCTTCCCCAAAGCTTCTATATGCAGAGAAAAATCTTCTCAAACTGCTAGGATAAACTGAAATATAGAGTGGGGAGGGCGGGTTTATGTAACCGATATGCAAGCTTTAAATCAGTTGGCGAACCCGCCCATACAGGTTCTTAAGAGGTTCTATGATTCCAAATAACTTAATTCATCCAGGATTCATATTGCAAGGTCGCTACCAAGTTATCGATCGCATTGGTGGCGGTGGCTTTGGCGATATTTTTGAAGTAGACGATGGTGGCATTATCAAAGTATTAAAAGTTTTGAATTTAGATAACTTTAATAACCCAGATATTAAGCAAAAAGCCACCATTTTATTTCAGCGAGAAGCAGAGTTCTTAATGAGCCAAAGACACCCCGGCATTCCTCGTGTAGAAAAAGACGGATATTTTAATTGGCCTGAAGGTAGTAGCAAACCGTTACCATGTTTGGTAATGGAGAAAATACCGGGGCAAAATTTACAAGAGTGGATGTTAGCAAGAGCGAATCAACCAATAAATACAGAAACTGCGATCGACTGGTTGACACAACTCACACAAATTCTCAATTTACTGCACGAGCAGCAGTATTTTCACCGAGATATTAAACCGTCCAATATCATGTTAAAGCCGGATGGGAAATTGGTATTAGTTGATTTTGGTGCGGTGCGAGAAGTAACAGAAACTTACTTGCGGCAGCAAAAAGAAAATTATACGGGAACTGCGATTATTTCTGCTGGCTATACGCCAAGCGAACAAGCAGAGGGTCATGCAGTACCGCAATCGGATTTCTTTGCTTTGGGGCGTACTTTTGTCTATTTGCTAACAGGAAATTTACCGATTAAATTACCTAAAGATGCCGAAAACGGTCAGTTAATATGGCGAGATAAAGCAACGCAAGTTTTACCACATTTGGCAGATTTAATTGACCGCATGATGGCTCCTTTTTTTGGGAAGCGACCACAAAACTGCCAGGAAATCTTGCAAATTTTGGCACGAGGAGACGCGCGATCGCCCTTGGAAAGATTGGCGAAACCGTTGCCAGAAATTAAACAATCCATCGAACCCAGTAAAACGAATCCTATTTTTGATATGATTGGTTTTAACTGGGTAGGCAAACTAGCTCTAGCTAGCTTTTTTTTGCTAGGCGGTTTGTGGACTTTCTCACCCCAGATAGTATTTTATCTTAACAAAGAAGGTTTGAGTAATTACAAAAATCAACGTTTAGATAATGCGGAATTATATTATAAAACAGCTCTATTATTTCAAGCAAATGATGGAAGAGTTAACTATAACTTAGGCGTAATTTATGAAGACAAAAAAGAATATGGAAAGGCTCGCGCTGCATATCAAATTGCTGTCTATGCAGGTTTTAATAAAGCTTTAAATAATTTGGCGCGGCTGGAAATTTTAGATAAACAATATGCGAAAGCTCTACCGCTGTTAGAAAAAGCTTTACCACTTGCCACAGATATTAAGACAACGTACACTATACACAAAAATTTAGGTTGGGCGCAGTTGGAGTTAGGGCAATATGAAGAGGCTAACAATAACCTGATGAAAGCGATTAATATTGGTAGCGATCGTTCTGTTGCTTACTGTCTTGAAGCTGTGCTTTTAGAACGTCAAGGCAACAAACAAAAATCTTTATCTTATTGGGAAAAATGCTATAATAATTTGCAGTCGGAGTCTTCTGAAGAACAGAGATGGATACGGCAAGAATTTAGCAAAAATTTTCAAAATTTAAAGTTATAGCGTATCTCCGATAGTCCGGCAGGGGTTTAAACCCGTGCCTCAAAGCACAAGTCCTCGCTTCAGAGGACTAATGAAGATTTCCAAAGTTTATGCGAGCGCGAACAATGAAAAATAACTTATGCAATGAAAAATAATTATCCATCCAAGCTGAGACAAATCAATCTCAAAGACAAAACATTTATTTACTTTGCTATTTTTGGGCTGACGCCTTTAATCCCGATCGTCACAGCGTCAAGAGTTGATCCGATAATTAATGGATTGCATCCTCAAGTTTCAGGTATCGATCGACCGGAAATGCTAGCGATCGACTGTGACGATTATACTGCCGATCCGCGCGGGCCTCTTGATGTCTTAATTCCTTATATTATCAGTCCCCGGCGCACTTTATTGCTGAACGAGCGACCGAAGTTGCGTTGGAACAAAGTTCCCGGTGTTAATAATTATACTGTGAGTTTAGTGAAGGGCGAGCGCACAATTTGGGAAACAAAAGTTAATGGAAATGAAGTAGTGTATCCGGGAACACTACAACTGGAACCGGGATTTGAGTATTTACTGGTGGTAAAAGCTGAGAACGGCAGGACATCTGACGAGGAAAAACTTCCCGCTCGAAGCTTCCGAATGCTACCAACGACGGAAAAGCAACTGGTGAAAGGGGCGATCGAACAAATTGACAGTCAAAAAATTGCCGAGACAACCAAAGCTTTGCAACGTGCTTATTTTTACATCGGTTCGGATTTGAAATCTGAGGCGATCGAGACATTGGAAGCATTGGTAGCAAGGGGTTTTCAAGAAGCTATTGCATATCGCAAGCTAGGCGATTTATACTGGCAAGAAGGGGTGACTTTGCTGGCGGAGAGCAATTATCTACAAGCACATAAATTAGCTAGTGCAGCCAAAGATATCGGGGAGCAAGCACAGTTAGAGGAGGCTTTGGGGGAGTTGTACGGGGCGATCGGCGAAAAGCAAGAAGCCGTTCGCTGGTTGATGCGGGCAACAAACAGTCACAAAGCTTTAGGAAATACGCCAAGAGTCAAGGAAATTGAAACGCAGATTGCCAAACTCAAGGCAAGTGTGGCAAAACCGCAACGCTTTGCCGGAGGATTGGGGAGTTAATTTAGAGAAAATTTTGATTTTTCCCGGAGAACAGTTTTATATAGTGCAAATTTTAAATAGTAAAGTAAGAGGCAAAAACGCAAATGAATTCGGAAACATCTACCAATCAAATCGCATTTAACTTACTACAGAAAGCTCGCAATAAGTTTGAAGCCAAAAAATATGCTACTGCATTGCAGTATTGCCAAGCTGCATTAGCTATTTATGAAGAAATAGGCGATTCGGTAGGGATTGGATGCAGTTTGGCTAATATTGGCAATATATATAGCAGGCAAGCTGTTGAATTTTATCATCAAGCTCGATCAAATTTTGAAGAAAGTAGTAATCAGCTTAGTGAAGAAATAGCACAGGTTCTTTCTTTAAGTTTGGAATCTGAAGCCTCATGGTACGCCTCAGATCGAGGTAATATTGTTAAGTTATCTCGATCTGAGCAAATAGATATTCCACCTCAAAAGCCTGGAAATGCCTCTGATAGCACTACAGGTGGCCTTGATGATTCTCCAATTGCTCGATCTAAGTTGAAGAGGGCTGGTAACGCGGATGGTGGCCTTGGTGGTGGCCCTGATGATAGCCGTGGTGGTGGCCGTGGTGGTGGCCGTGGCCCTGGTGGTGGCCCTGATGATAGCCGTGGTGGTGGCCGTGATGATAGCTGATGGCCCTGATGATAGCCTCTGATGATTAATTGCTCCACTTAAGCCTTTTTTTGATGGTCCTGATGATTCTCGCCCTATTCATTAAAGTTGGTTATATTTTTGACAATTTCTCTACCTGATTTAGAAACAATAGAATCAACATAAATTATACATTGCCTTTGAATTAGTAAATGTCAAGGCAATGTATAATTTTTCATTATTCACTACTATTGCTAACACCAATCAATGCTTTCGAGTTTTAATTATATTAAGTTTTCAAGTGTAATTATGAGTATTTTAGTCAATGGCAACTTCAGCATACTTTCACTTGTTCAATTAGCAGAATACCCTGTGCGTAATGCGGAAGAGACAACTTCAAGCAATTCACATCTTAAACTTGAAGCAGACAGACTATTGGAGATAGGTACTCAGAAATTTCGCAGCAATCAATATCAAGAAGCATTAAATATCTATCAAAAAGTTTTAGTAATTCGTCAAGTAATTGGCGATCGCAAACGGATTGCAGAAATCAACAGTGAAATAGGAATAGTCTATGGTCGAATAGGTGAATATTCTCAAGCTCTAAAGTTTTTGGGAGTATCCTTAGCTATTTGTCAACAACTTGATGATAAAGCGTGCCTTGGAAAAGTTTTCCATGAAATGGGAAGAATTTATGCTTGGAAAGGAGAATATTCTACAGCGTTGACGTTATACCAACAAAGTCTTTCTATTCGCCAGCAAATCAATGATAAAGCTGGTACTTCCAGTACCCTTAACTCTATTGGAGGAATATATAGGAAAAAAAGTTCATATTCTCAAGCACTAGAATTTTATCAGCAGAGTCTTAATATTAGTACGGAGATTGGCGATCGAGCAATCATTGGCACCGTTTTAACTAATATTGCCATAGTTTACACTAGCTTAGGTCAGCATTCCCAAGCAAGGGAATTGTATCAACAAGCCTTAGCGATTCGCAGAGAATTAAAGGATCGTTCTGGTGAAGCCAATACTCTTCACAATATAGGATGGGATTATTATATAGAACAAAGTAATTATTCTAAAGCTCTAGAATTTTACCAGCAAGCATTAGCTATTCGCAGAGCTATCGGCGAACGAGGCAGCATTGCGCGTACCCTAAATAATATAGGAAGTGTATATCAAAAACAGGGAAAATATGTGCCAGCCTTGGAAGTCCTGAAAGAATCATTATCAATTTTTCAGGAACTTGCAGAAACACTGTGGATAGGAGAGAATCTTGATTCGATTGGCAGTGCTTATAAAGGCTTAAATCAATTAGATGGAGCATTATATTCTTACCAGAAAGCTTTAGGAATTATTAGACAAATTGGCGATCGCCGAATTGAACGTCTGATTCTTGGTAACATCGGTGAAGTATTAGAAAAACAAAATCGATCGGAAATGGCGATCGTCTTTTATAAATTATCCGTTAATGTCACCGAATCAATTCGCAGCGATTTGCGCTCTCTCCCCACCGAACAACAGCGCTCTTATACAACAACTGTCGCCGATACCTATCGCCGCCTCGCCGATCTATTACTGCAACAAGACCGAGTTTTAGAAGCACAACAAGTCCTCGATTTACTCAAAATTCAAGAAATAGAAGATTATCTCCGTTCCGTGCGGGGAAACGAACAAACAGCACAAGGTATTCCCTTAACTCCTCAAGAACAGCAAATCCGAAACAGACACAATGAAATTTTAAATCGAGAGATTCAACTAGGCAGAAAGCTGGCTGAATTAGAAAAAATTACTCCAGCTAATCGCACATCCCAGCAGCAACAAGAAATTGCCAATCTGAGGCAAATGCAGCAGGAAATGCGCGGCACATTCAACGAATTTATTAATTCTCCTGAAATTGTTGCCATTCTCCAACAACTAAGTCCTAGAGTACAAACTGTGAATCTAGCTCAACTCAATAACATACGATCGGACGTATTGCAGCGGTTAGAAAAAAAAGCCGTATTGATTCAGCCTTTAATTTTAGAAGACCGCTTAGAATTGGTAATAACAACTGCTGACTCTCCCCCATTCCGACGTACTGTAACAGTTAAAAAGCAAGAGGTAAATCAAGCAATTGTGGAATTTCGCATGGCTTTGGAAGATCCCAACTCCGATGCCACAATCCCAGCCAATAAACTTTATAATTGGTTAATCAAACCCCTAGAAGACGATCTGACTGAAGCACAAGCTAAAAGCATTATTTATGCTCCTGACGGACAGTTGCGCTACATTCCTCTAGCAGCTTTATACGACGGTAAACAATGGTTGGGGCAGCGGTTTGTAATTAATAATATTACTGCTATGAGCCTAACCAAATTCACTGGAGAAACTGCTGCTAAACCTCGCATTTTAGCTGGTGCTTTTGCTACGGGCCGTCATAATTTTGAACGGGGGTCTACTCGATTTGGTTTTTCTGGTTTGGAATTTGCGGGGCTGGAAGTAGAAAATTTAGCTGCGATGATGCCAGGAACTACCAAATTAATAGATATGGAATTCAATAGTGCCACAATGATTCCGCGTTTGCCCGATTATACAATTATACATTTGGCAACTCATGCTATGTTTGTTACGGGAAAACCCGAAGATTCGTTTATTTTGCTGGGGAATGGAGATTTAATTACCCTGCCCGATATTCAAACTTTAAATCTACTGAATGTAGACTTGGTAGTATTGAGTGCTTGCGAGACGGGGATAGGTGGTAAACTAGGTAATGGAGAAGAAATTTTAGGTTTTGGCTACCAGATACAGGAAACAGGAGCAAAAGCTGCGATCGCATCTTTATGGAAAGTAGATGATGGCGGCACTCAAGCATTGATGATTGCTTTTTATACGGCGTTGCAGTCGGGGACAACTAAAAAGGCTGAAGCTTTGCAAAAAGCGCAAATTGCCTTAATTACAGGTGATGATTCAGTGTTGGGTCGATCGGCAAATTTATCAATTTTAGCTAGAACCCGGGGTAGTTTGAGACAGTCAGTGGCTACTCGTTTGAGTCATCCGTACTACTGGGCACCGTTTATTCTGATTGGTAATGGTCTTTAAATAGTTGACTGTTGAGAGTTGACTGTTGACAGCGAGGTTTTTAGATCGAACTGTTAATAGATTCCGGGAATTATTTTTTTTACTCGCTGGCGGTACTCTGAATAGGCTGGATATTTTTTGGTTAACCAGGTTTCTTCTCGGTTGGCTTTGATCTCGAAAAGTATTATTAATAGTGCGCTGGCTATTAAGTGGGATATGCTCATTTGAAAAAGTGTCCAGCCGAGGGCTGCTAAAATTAAGCCGCTGTATAATGGATGCCGCACTATCCCGTAAATGCCTGTTTGGATTAATTCTCCGTCTTCTCTGGGATACGGTAAGGGTGTGAGGTTTTTTCCTAAGTCTATCAATCCTTTGATGATGAAAATTAATCCGGTTAAGCCTAGAATACTGGCCACAAACCAGATAATATAAAGTAAGTGGGTTGATTGAATTTTTAATCCTGGCAGTTGATAAACTGGTAAGATTACAAATCCTGTGAGCAATCCTCCTTGAAGCAAAACTAAATATTCGCCGCGGCTGTTATTGCGCCAGCCTTCGCGCGTGAAACCCCAGTCAGTTAAGATTTTCATAGTAAGACGAAGTTCGGCAACGGATTTTGTAACGGATGTAACGGATGTCAGGAAGAAGGAAGAAGGAAGAGGGGAGAAGAAAGTGAACTGTAGGTTGGGTAGACCGAAGTAAAACCCAACCTACGGCGAACAGTCAACAGTCAACAGTCAACAATTAACAAACAAATTTATTCTCGCCAGGGACGTGTCATTAATTCTAATTGATTGACTTCATCTTGGCTCAAATTCCAACCTAAAGCGCCTGCATTTTCTTGGGCTTGTTTTGCGGTTTTGGCGCCGGGAATGGGGATGACTCCGTTTTGGCATATCAACCAGTTTAGGGCAACTTGGGCGGGAGTGCGAGATCGCTTTCTGCCCATTTTCCGCAGGGTAGACATGACTAATTCGATTTTTTCGAGGCCGCTTTTGCTGAAGCGGGAGTCCATTTTGCGGGCTCCTGTAGGTGGTTCTTGGGCTGTGTATTTGCCGGTGAGCAATCCTTGGGCTAAGGGGCTGTACGCTAAAATTGTGACGCCCAATTCGCGGGCTGCACTCACAATTCCTTGTTTTTCTACTTGCCGCGACAGCAATGAGTAGCGGACTTGATTTGTTGCTAGGGGAACGCCTTTTGCTGCTAGGATTTTATGGGCTTGGCGCATCTGTTCTACTGAATAGTTGCTGACTCCTACTGCTTGAATTCTGCCTTGTTTTACTTCGTCGGCTAAGGCGTTCATCAGGGTTTCTTGACTGAGTAAAAAAGTGAAGGGCCAGTGCACTTGGTAGAGGGCTATTTGTTCTACTTGCAAGCGTTTTAAGCTGGCACTTAAAGCTTCGGAAACTGATTTTCCTGTAATCCGCCAAGGTACGGGGCCGAATTTGGTGGCTATTTGCACGGGTTGGCTGGTTTTTTTGAGAAACTGCCCCAGCAATTCTTCTGACAAGCCGTTACCGTAGACTTCGGCTGTGTCAAAAAAGTTGACTCCGCTGTCTAGGGATGTTTTGAATGCTGCTTCGACTTCGGCGGCGCCGTAGTTGCTGCCGTAGTTCCAAAATAGTTTGTCGCCCCAAGCCCAAGTTCCGACGCACAGGGGAATGACGGCTGGGCCATTTTTTCCTAGGGTAATGGTTGTCACGGTTGGTAAATCCACAATTCTTTATTGTCTATTATTTTTCTATAAATAATCGCGATCGAGCTTCTAGCTTGGGGAAGAATGGCGGCGGGTTGCGATATCTCAGGTACTATAAGTGCAAATGATGTGTTTATTTGAGTAGTTATGTCGATCGACCGTTTGCCAGATTCAAGATTAACAGATTCCGCGACTCCTGCCCAAAAGAGAGTTTCCCTCCTGACTATGTTCCGGTTGGGTTTGTTTCAGATGGGATTGGGCATGATGTCGATTTTGACGCTGGGGGTGCTCAATCGCGTCATGATTAAGGAGTTGGCGATTCCGGCTACTGTGGTGGCGGGTACGCTGGCTATGCACCAGTTTGTCGCGCCGGCTAGGGTGTGGTTCGGGCAAATGTCTGATGCTAAGCCTTTGTTTGGCCATCACCGCACGGGTTATGTGTGGATGGGCGGGGTTTTGTTTGTGATTTCTGCTTTTTTGGCGGTGCAGGTGATGTGGGGCTTGGGGGGCAGTTTGGAGGCTGTGGGATGGACAACTCCTACTTACGGTTGGGTGGGTTTGTTGGGTTTGATTTTTGCGCTTTACGGTATTGCTATTTGTTCGAGTTCGACTCCTTTTGCTGCTTTGTTGGTGGATGTTTCCGATGAGGAGGATCGATCGAAGTTGGTGGGTGTGGTGTGGTCGATGCTGATGGTTGGTATTATTATCGGGGCGATTGTTAGCAGTGGTTTGCTGAAGCAAATTGATGGGGATGTGCCGCGGGAAGTGTTGCAGGCTTCGATTAACGGTTTGTTTGTGAAGGTGCCGGCGCTGGTTTTGCTGTTGGTGGGGATTGCGACTTTTGGCGTTGAGAAAAAGTATTCGCGGTACAAGATGCGATCGTCCGCAGTGAATCGAGAAGATAAAATTACTCTGGGAAGTGCGCTGCGGATTTTGACTGCTAGCCGCCAAACCGGTTTGTTTTTTACTTTCCTGCTGATTATGACAATTTGCTTGTTTATGCAGGATGCGGTTTTGGAACCTTACGGCGGGGAAATTTTTAAGATGTCGATTTCGGAAACTACGCAGTTGAATGCTATTTACGGTACTGGTACTCTGATCGGTTTGAGTGCAACTGGTTTTTTAATTGTGCCGCGCATTGGCAAGCAAAATACGATTAGATTGGGCTGTTTGTCTGTGGCGGCTTGTTTTGGCTTGATTATTTTATCGGGGTTTACTGGTAATCCAATTGTGTTTAAGTCGGCTTTAATGTTGTTTGGTTTAGCTTCGGGTATTACGACGACTGGTGCGCTGAGTTTGATGTTGGATTTGACTGCAGCAGAAACTGCTGGGACTTTTATTGGCGCTTGGGGTTTGTCGCAGGCGATGGCGCGGGGTGTGGCGACGGTTACTGGCGGTGCTATTTTGGATTTTGGCAGGAGTTTGTTTGGGCTGCCGATGTTGGCTTACGGGTTGGTGTTTGCTGTGCCGGCGGCGGGTATGATTCTGGCTGTTTGGCTGTTGAGTAGGGTGGATGTTCGAGAGTTTCAGGATAATGCTAAAAGTGCGATCGCAACTATTCTTGAAAATGAATTAGACTGATATGTTGTCAGGAAAGCAGGTGTCAGTTGTCAGTTGGGCTGTGGCAGTTGTTAGTTCCAATAATCAATAACGAATAACGAATAACTAATGACTAATTTTTGGGATTCTATTTTAAGTTTTGCGCGGGTTACTGTCGAGAGAGTCGGACAGCAGTTGTTGCAAGATTTCGGTTCGGTGCAAGCGGATGAGAAGGATGACGGGAGTTTGGTGACGAAATCCGATAATTGGGCGGATGCGGAAATTAGAAGTGCGATCGCATCTACTTTTCCCAGTCACGGCATTTTAAGCGAGGAAGGCGAACAGGTTTTCCCCGATACTGAATGGTGTTGGGTTGTCGATCCTTTGGATGCTACCACTAATTTTGCTAGGGGAATTCCGATTTGGGGTATTTCTTTGGGTTTGTTGTATCGCGGAACTCCGGTTTTTGGCTGCGTGCATTTGCCGCCAATTAATCAGTCTTTTCACGGTTTTTATGCACCTGATTTGGCGGGCGGCGTGTTTGACAATATGCCTCAAGGTGCGTTTTTAAACGGGCAGCCAACTCGTCCGACTGCTGATAAAATGACCGGGAATCATTTTTTTAATTTGTGTTCGCGGAGTGTGGGAATCGCGCCTCATCTTCCGAGTAAAGTTCGGATGTTGGGTATGGCTAGTTACAATTTTTTGACTGTGGCTTCAGGTGCGGTTTTGGGAGGGGTGGAAGCGACTCCGAAAATTTGGGATATTGCTGGGAGTTGGGTAATTGTGAAGGCTGCTGGTGCGGTTTGGCTGCCCCTGGAGTCCCAGACTATTTTTCCGCTGGAAGTGGAGAAGAATTACGGCAGGGTTTCTTATCCGACTTTGGTGGTGAACCGACAGGAGTCGGTATCGGTGTTTTTGCCGTTTGTGGAGGCTTGGAAGAAGAAAAAAATGGGGTGATACTATTTTCGATTTTCGATTTTCGATTAAGGAATTACTAATTCCCAAAGGGTTTGAATATAATCTACAGTTTCATTCTTTTTGGGAACTGGTATCATTGGCGATCGCACAAATCGCTCAATTATTAAATAAAACAGCAGGGCAGGCGTGACGGAGGAGTCTCCCACGCCTGCCCTGCTGTTTGGAAGAAATATACCGACCGATGACCGATGGTTAAAGTATGCCTACTCTCGTCGATTTGTGCCAATCTGCGATCGGGTGGTTTTGTTTTACGTCGATCGGGTGATGCGGTCTTGGTACAATTTATGGTAAGTTTTTGACTGGCTATTATCTCTCGGAAATAAAATTATACCCGTTTTCAAGTAGAGGCACAAGGGTAAATAGATTTACTGCGGTGTGGGAAAAAGTAGATGAGCGGTATGGCTAGGTCGAAGAGTTAGCCTGTGGGAAGATACAAGAATAAACTTTGGAAGAAACTCGGAAAAGTCTGCGGTTGGCGATCGCACTTGATGCAGCCGGCAAAATAACAGATGCTGGGATTAGGGACACAACATTGCTGTGTCCCAACTGCAAAATGAATTTATTGCCTCAAGCGATTAATTTCGACAGCACGTTAGACAACTTAGCACCGAGATTCTCAACAGCGTCCTGCTGTTTGGGATCTTTCATCGTACCGTCAGCATTAAATGCTTCAAAAGCTTGGGGAATTGCTTTCTGATCCGGCAGTACCAATACGTTGATATTCCCCAAGATCGATCGCAAATGAACCAATCCCCGCAAACCGCCCATTCCGCCTGGGGAAGCACTCATAATTACCGCTACTTTGCCAGTAAATGCCACCAATCCCGGTTCACCAGGTGCTGGGCGCGATACCCAATCGATCGCATTTTTCAACACAGGCGTAACTGAACTGTTATACTCGGGGGAAGCTATCAAAAACCCGTCATGCGCTACCATCAATTCCTTCAATTTCCGGGCATTTTCTGGCATTCCCTCTTGTGCTTCCAAATCTTCGTCAAATAGCGGCATCGGCAAGTCGCGCAAATCTGCATAAGTAACTTCTGCGCCCGCCTCCCTAGCCCCAGCCGCCGCAACTTTTACCAGCAGTTTGTTGTAGGATGCTTCGCGGGTACTTCCGGCAAATGCAAGTATTTTTGGTCTGTTTGTCATTGATTTTTTCCTGATTATTGCTTCCGAGTAAAATTGTACTATTCCGAGTGATTCCAAACAAAGTCAGCAATGGATCTATCTGCCGACAAAGCAGGATTTTCACTGGAATTGAATAAAACCGATCGCGCTTTTACATTCCCGACTCCCAAACGCCTCTCGACGCGACTGGGAATGCCGTAACCGTAAATAATGTGTCCTTTCCCCGCCAACACGACAACTTGATAGTCGGGGTTTGCTTTGACAAATTCAGCTATTTTTTCCGCCATAGTTTCGTCCCACAAAACTTGAGCTTGCAAGAATCTTTCAAAAGCCGTACTATTTCCCTGTCCTGCCTTTTGGTGTTGCTGGAAAACTTCTAACAGCAGTTGCCGGTATTCGGCGTTGTCGGTGTGAATTTCGGATATTGGCGGAATGTGCTTTTTTTCCTCGGCTGTGAGGCTTTCTAAACCTTGACTGGCAACTTTTCTCGTTACTTCGGATGGTGTATTTAAGGCGAGGACGGGTAGTTGATTTAATGCGGCAAACCGCAAAATGGGGGCGTAAGATTCCCAGGGAAAACGCCACCTGCGATCGTACTCTGTTTGCTCGACTAATTGCTCCTCAGTTAGTTTACCTGCTAAGTAGTTGTCTATCGCACTTTGAAAGGGACGCTGAAACATTTCCATCGCGATCGCAATTTTCCGATTTTGCCGCTGCATTTCTCGGATAATCTTCAGTTGAGCTTGGTGGTCTTCCGCGCTATCGTGGGTTTCTCCCAGATACACGACTTTTGCCTTCACCAACTGTTGCAGAATCTCTTGGTTAGTGTAAGTCTGCCCAGGTTGAGGGTTCGCCGTGGTTGAAGCTGTCACTGCACTGCTGCACAGCAGAAATATACTCAGCGATAAGGCGCACAGTTTGATGAGTTTGGTTGTTTTCATACAAATATTATGCCGTTTCTCGCAGCAGCAAGCACAGCCGAACTCTACTATTTTAGCTGAGCAGCTAGAAAGCTCAATGCTTAATTTAACTTCATAATTATCCGCAGTTCCTTCTAAAAATGTAAAGTTTAGTTGCAGGTACTTGCACTTCTAGAAGAAGGTGATAAATTAATAATATGAAGCAAACAAAAAGCTTCTCTGACAGATACAACATCTAGATACCACAGCGAAGTTCACAATAGAATCTAAGGAGTAAAAACGCTGTTTAATCTCACATCTGTCTCATTAAAAACCAATAGCAGCACCCACCAACAAAGCTGATACTTCCTCAACTAATGAGAGGGGAGCAATGCAACTGAATCCGAGGATTATTGCAACTCCACATCGAAGTTGAAAAAAGAGGAAATCACTCGGTACATATGGCTGGGTGCTGTTGTTGTTAAAAGAGATTTTCGGTTTGTGATTTATTTTTCAGTAGAGGCACACCCTCTAGATATGCGTTACCGGGCAGAGCCTGGTAACGAGCATAATTATATTATCTCCGGTTGATGACCCCTAATACGGTAGGGGATCCCCTCACGAAAAATATCTGTCAATAATTGACAATCTCAAAAACCCGCCCTTTTAATCGCTCGATAGGACATGATATTACGGGAAAATTGTCTCGTCTTCCTTTCGCCACGCGGGATCGACGATACAAATAAATATTAGCGGCTCTGTGCCGCAGTTGTAAATAAACTGCTTGGCGTTTGGCGGAATGTAAACTGCATCTCCGGCTTCCACGAATTGATTTTCCTCGTCGATGTGCATTTCTCCAACGCCGCTGAGGATGTAGTAAACTTCAGAAGTTGTCAGGGAGTGCAGCGCAGAAGTTTGTCCCGGTGGCAAAGTGGCGTGGGCTAAACTGTAACGCAAATCCACAGCTTGTTTGTCTGGATGCAGCAATTCTCGCAGTTGAGTACCGTCGCCAGCAATAAACTCGCCGCAGGCATTTAGCTTTTGAATGAGCATTCTTTCCACACTCCTGAAAATCTCTTTACCACAACTTAAGTTTAATTGAAAGAGCCAGAGATGTTAAGAAATATGTAAAGCGGCGGCCGGATTTTTCAACCGTAAATTCCCGAATGCCCTCGATAATCAGGACAGTCGATCGCATCTTCAGATAAAGCTATTGTAGGCTGAACGGGACACTTGAGGTGGTAGTCGCCGGTGAAAAATACGCAGTTAGCACAAGGGATTTGGTGCATCCTCTGAGCTCGGCGCAGGGAGTCGGCGACAGTATGCCCGATACTCGAAAAGATCAAAAAAACTAAACCCCAGGCGGAGACAAAACACAGCGGGACTAAAACAGGCTGTATTGCCTTAAGCAAAAAGTAAAGCATAGCAAGAAAATTTAGCGTTAGAAGCCACACATACATTAGAGTAGTGGAATTGCCGATCGATCGACCAAAAAGTTTAGAATCCTTTACAGCTCGATCGAGAAACCGGGCAATTATGGGATGATAAGGAACAGTCCTTAAATAAAATTAGAGGAAATCAGTTATGACTCTGCGATTAGGCGATACAGTTCCCAACTTTACCCAAGCTTCGTCTGAAGGGGAAATCAACTTCTACGACTGGGCTGGCGATAGCTGGGTCGTGTTGTTTTCCCACCCGAAAGACTATACTCCAGTGTGCACCACAGAACTCGGTGCAGTGGCCCGTCTCAAGTCGGAATTTGACAAGCGGGGCGTCAAAACCATCGCCCTCAGCGTCGATGATGTGGATTCTCACATGGGCTGGATTAAAGATATTGAGGAAACTCAAAATGTCACTCTCAATTATCCGATTTTAGCAGATGGCGATCGTAAAGTCTCCGACATTTACGACATGATCCATCCCAACTCGCTGAACAACTTAACAATCCGCACAGTTTTTGTGATTGACCCGGAAAAGAAATTGCGTTTGAGCATTACTTATCCCGCGAGCACTGGTCGGAATTTTAATGAGATTTTGCGAGTAATTGATTCCTTGCAACTTACCGACAAATACAGCGTTGCGACTCCTGTTGATTGGAAAGACGGCGACGATTGCGTCATCGTACCTTCAATTACCGACCCCGCAGAATTGGCAGAGAAATTTCCCAAAGGCTACACGCCGGTTAAGCCTTATTTGCGGATGACTCCTCAGCCGAATAAATAGGTTTAATTTACCACCCTGTTTGTAGTAAGGACTTTAGTCCAGGACTTACGCATTAAGGACAAAGAAACCGGGTTTTTTGCCGAATTTGTGGGCGAGTGCGAAATATTTTCGTAAAAAAACCCGGTTTCTGAGTACCCGTGCGTAAGGACTTTAGTCATTAATCCTGGTTTTGAGGACTGAACTTCGATGCTGCGAACAAAGAAATTGCCCTATTGTCTGAACAATTGAGATTTTAGGAAAGGCAAAATGCTGTCATCTCCGATCGTATTGCAAATGCCACCAGAATTGCAAATGACAGACGACGAATTTTTTAATTTTTGTCAAATCAATCGCAACTTGCGGATTGAACGCAGCCAGCGGGGAGAAATACTATTGTTGACTCTCGTTGGGGGAATCAGCAGCAACCGCAATGCTATTTTAAGTGGAGAACTGGGAATTTGGACAAAGGGAGACGGAACTGGCATTGCCTTTGCTTCTTGTACGGGATTTACTTTATCGATCGGCTCCGTGCGATCGCCTGACGCTTCCTGGATTAAACTGGAAAGGTGGAATACTTTATCAAAAGCACAGCAAGAAAAATTTGCCCCGATTTGCCCTGACTTTGTAGTTGAACTCAGACCAGATTTTGAGGACTTAGAGCCCTTGCAAGAAAAAATGCAAGAATATATGAGAGAACCCGGAGTGCAGTTAGGCTGGCTTATCGACCGCAAAAATCGCAGAGTTTACATCTACCGTCCCGGTTTGGCAGAGGAATGTTTGGAGAATCCGGCTACAGTTAGCGGCGACCCAGTTTTGCCGGGATTCGTACTCCATATGAGCAAGATTTGGTAGAACTGGTAGCAATAAATATCAACTTCTTGTAAAAATCAATAATAGGATGGAAAAACGCAAAAAATATGGATATTAAAAACGGCTTTGTAGGCACAATCGGCAACACACCACTAATTCGCTTAAACAGCTTCAGCGATGAAACTGGCTGCGAAATTCTCGGCAAAGCAGAGTTTCTCAATCCCGGCGGTTCCGTTAAAGATAGGGCTGCTTTATACATCATCAAAGATGCAGAAGAAAAAGGCTTGCTGAAACCGGGCGGCACCGTTGTTGAAGGTACTGCCGGCAATACAGGCATCGGTTTAGCCCACATTTGCAACGCTAAAGGTTACAAATGTTTGATTGTGATTCCCGATAACCAATCTCAAGAAAAAATCGATGCTTTAAGAACCTTGGGCGCTGAAGTTCGGACTGTTCCCGCTGTTCCTTACAAAGACCCGAATAATTATGTCAAATTGTCGGGAAGATTGGCTGCGGAAATGGAGAATGCAGTCTGGGCAAATCAGTTTGACAATTTAGCCAATCGCCGAGCTCATTACGAGACAACTGGCCCGGAAATTTGGGAACAAACCAACGGGAAAATTGATGCTTGGGTAGCCGCAACTGGTACGGGCGGCACTTTTGCTGGGGTAGGAATGTTTTTGAAAGAAAAAAATCCTGCTGTGAGAATTGTCTTGGCAGACCCGATGGGCAGCGGGCTTTACAGTTATTTCAAAACTGGGGAAATTAAGACTGAAGGCAGTTCGATTACTGAGGGAATCGGCACGAGTCGGGTGACGGGAAATATGGAAAATGCCCCGGTAGACGATGCCTTGCAAATAGATGATGCGGAAGCCGTGCGGGTGGTTTACCAACTGTTGAGAAAAGATGGGTTATTTATGGGCGGTTCGGTAGGAATTAATGTGGGGGCGGCCGTGGCTTTGGCGAAGCAAATGGGGCCTGGACATACGATTGTTACGGTACTCTGCGACGGTGGGGCTCGGTATCAGTCGCGTTTGTTCGATCGACAATGGTTGGCATCAAAAGGTTTATCATCGGATTAATCTGCGCGCGTGCAATGCCGTGTACCTTACCGTCGGGGCAGATGCAGCTATCATCAATAGACTTGAATTGCATAAGTCTTTGATTAATACAGAAACCGCAGATATGAGGCAGATAAACACAGATAAACGCAGATAATTTGAGGACTTCACAGCGATTGAATGCAATCCAAGTTTAATGAGTTGTGGGATGGGCTTCTAGCCCGTCCAAAGTTTTTAACGACTTTCCTACAATTTGGGCAAATATGACGACACCTATTCCCATGATAAAAAAATAGCATATATTGAGCTGAATGTCAAGTAAAAAAACATGAAAATTATCGAATCTTCTAGACAAGTTCTTGTGTGTCAAAACCGCACTTGTCGCAAGCAAAATTCAGCAAAGGTACTGGCAGCTTTTCAGAAATTGTCGCCATCAGAAGTTGAAGTTGTTGCTAGCGGTTGTTTGGGACAGTGCGGCAACGGGCCGATGGTGTTGGTACTGCCAGAAGAGGTTTGGTACAGCGGTGTTTGCCCTGAAGAAGTTGCGGCAATAACTGAGCAACATTTGCGGGGAGGAAAGCCGGTGGAGAGGATGCTTTACCGCAAGTTTCACCGACTTTCTAAGTAGTCGATCGCCCGCGTTTAAAATTCTTCCGCAAACAATCGGCGGAGAATTTCCGTGACTTCGGCGCAAAATCTGGCGTCGAGTTCGATCGCCAAGCGATCGACACTGCTGGAACCGCTTACAGGTTTTTCTGCCCGCAAAGTCATGGCTAAAGTTCTGAGTTTGGCCGGCTTTCCCGCCGCCTTCGGTCGCTCGTCAACAAACCGCACTAAAGCTACATAAACTGTTTCTAGGGTTCCCCTGATCGAGCTCAGTCCGTAACCCAATTTTGAGATAATTACTGGAGAAGTAATGAGGCTATCCATCCCCAAAGTTTTAATTGCTACGTCCGCATATCGAGCGCTGTCATGTCCCATTGCTCGGACAATGCTTTCTAAGCTGTTCCACTGAGATGCTTTCATGCGCGATCGCTGTTCGATGTGGAAGTGCCATCCTAACATGAAAATCAGCCTGGTCAAGTCATAAGCAGATACGGAATTTTTTTGTTTGGTGCTGTTTGCGGCCGCACTTAGCAGCACTTGTTTTTTGGTGAGATCGAATATTTTTGGGTTGTTGAGATAAGGATTTTCGCCGTAATCGCCGCGAAAAATTAGGTCATTATTGCCAGTAGCGCTCTTGAGCCATTGCTCTAGTCCTGTCCGAGTATCGAAGCGTTTGAACATCGCGGCTAAGGAGTTTGAACTTGCTATCTTTGAGGCATAGCTAATCATGTCTTTTGCTACATCGTAAAAGTAAAAATCGTGTCTTAGTCCGTTGCCATCTCTAACAACGCAGTTGTCAATGTCGCAGTCGGGATATTTGCTATTTATTTGACTGACGATATTAAGGAGTGCGATAATTTTAGTGGCGCTCCACTGCTCAGCATTGGTAAGTGCGTTTTTTCCCAGCCACTGTGCCTGAATTTTGCCCTCTACAAAAGTACCAATGCAAACGCAGGCTTCTTTGATGTCTGCGTGGAGGAAACTTAAAGCTTGAGAGTTAATTTGAGGTAGTTCTCCCAGGCTGGGAAACGGGGTAAGTTTGAGGGGATTATTGGGGCCGGGAAGAGAGCTAATTATTTTTAAGCCGTCGGGTTTCTGTTTGAGATAATCGGGATAGTTTTTAATGTGTTGTTGGTAAGGAGATTTTTCAATGCCCCGGTCTAAAAAAGCTAGTTTGTTTATGTTAGCTTGGGCATCTATTTCCATTTGAAGGTAGTTTTTGTAGATGCGCGATCGGTCTTTTGCGAGTTCGAGGGAGGTGAGGTTCATGATAATTGTTGGCAGCTTGTTACGAATAAGTAAATCACTATATTAGGATTTCCGCAAACAAACCGGGCTGCGCTGCAAAACTTTGGTTTGGGAAACTGAAAATTTATGAATAAACCGGGTTTCAGACACTAGCTGCGTCCAGGACTATATATCTGAGATCGGGCATTGCGCTCAAGCTTTTTTGCCGCGTACTTGAATGCGTTTGTCGGTTTTTTGTTTCTTAATCCAAGAGAGAAATTTCTGGAGTTCAGGGTCATTTTTGAGCTTTTCCAGGGTGTTGAGCTCTTGGGCGAGGTGTTTGTTCTCAAATAGAGAGTGAATCTGGCGGTGACAGGCCGAGCAAATGTCGATTGTCTGGCTGGGATCTTCGTTTTTCCGCTTGGTGTTTTGTTTGGGGATGAGGTGATGGGCGGTTAATGCTTCCATTTGTCGATCGCACAATTCGCACTGCATAATTTTCTCAATGCTGCTGGATAGGGGAATTGCTACTTTTAGTTTAGCGCGATCGGCTGTGAGGAAGTGCATGATATCCCTCTTGAGTCACTTTCGGTAGAGATGATTATCCTACTCCTATTCTAATTAAAGTAGGGTGCGTCGCCGCCAGAATTCTGATTGTTGACGACTATCAATGAGCGACGCACCATACCGCTAAGCTGTTCGACATCTAAATTGCATTTTTTGTGCGGGCTTTCTGGCCCAACCCCTACTCCCCACAACAACTTTATCAAGTTTTGACTGTGCAGTTTAAATGCAGGACAGCTTATACTCTCGCCCGAAGTGACAAAAGAGAGATATCATGTCCGATCGATTAACCATAATATCCCGGTCGGGGCGGGTTTTCGAGATTGGAGATTGTTGGCAGGTATTGTTGGTGAACCCTCCCCTACGAAAATCGCGGTCGCTCGACCCGACTTGATATGAAAGTCGATCGCACTCTCCAAACAATAAAAAAACCCCCAATTGGGGGTCAGACAAATCTCTTGCGGCAGAGGCTCAAAAGCCTCTGGGATCACAAAATATACAGCAACAAAAACAAGACAATCCAAATCACATCCACAAAGTGCCAGTAAATCTCAGTCGCTTCGATTCCGAAGTGGTGCTCGCTAGAATAGTGACCGGGCGCGCGCGACCGCCACACCACCCCCGCCATCAGCAGCACTCCAAACGTAACGTGCAAGCCGTGAAAAGCTGTCAGAACGTAAAAGCAACTGGCATACAGATTCGTCGTCAAGCCAAACTCTAAATGAGTGTATTCGTAAACCTGACCGAACAAGAAAACTGCGCCCATAGCAATAGTTACGAGCAGCCAATTCCGCATTCCGGCGGCATCATTTTTTTTGATTGCAGTATCAGCATTGTGAATCACAAAACTGCTAGCAATCAGAATTATCGTATTAATTCCCGGCAGCAATAACTCGCGATCGGGCGTACCTTCAGGAGGCCACACGGGGGCCATCGCCCGATAAATCAAATACGCGGCAAACATACCGAAAAATATCATGCCTTCAGCGCACAGGAACACAATTACACCTAACATTCTGTGGTCGGGATGCTCTTCGCCGTGTGCTTCTACTTCGCCCTCGTGGTGGTAATTTAGGGCTGTTTTTGTCGGATCGATCGCTGGAATTTGCATAAGAAATGGGTAATGAAGAAGTCAGTTGTCAGTTGTCAGTTGTCAGTTGTCAGTTGTCCGTGGGCATTAGTCATCAGTCAACAGTTAACAGTCAACAATCAACAATCAACAATGCCCAATGCCCAATGCCCAAATAACTAATAACTATTCGCCATCTTGACTTTCATCAGCAGGAGAATCAACATCTCTCTCCGATTCAGGAGCGACCAAAGTTGCAGTACCGCCAAAGAAAGTTGAAGCTTGAGCCTCCGCAATAGGAATACCTGTTTTCTGGGCGTTGCGGGTAGCATTTTCCCTCAGCTTGAGCCTGAGACGTTCCCCAGTATGCTGAATTTTTTCCATGCCGTAATCGTAAGGCCCCGTTGCTAATACGGGCACTCCTTCAAAATTTTCGATGGGGGGCGGCGAAGTCGTCATCCATTCCAAACTCAAAGCTTGCCAAGGATTGTCACCTGCTTTCGGGCCGTACCTCCAGCTCCAAATCACATTAATGATAAAGGGGATTGTAGACACTGCCAGCATATAAGCACCGACAGTACAAATGACATTAATTGTGGTAAATTTTGGGTCGTACATTGCCACCCGCCGGGGCATTCCTTGCATACCCAAAGCGTGCATCGGCAGGAAAGTTACAGTAAAGCCCACATAGGTTAAAACAAAGTGAACTCTACCCCAAAATTCATTAATCATCCGCCCCGTCATTTTGGGGAACCAGTGGTAAAAAGCAGCGTAAATTCCAAACACTGAGCCGCCAAACAGCACGTAGTGCAGGTGAGCGACAACAAAATAAGTGTCGTGAACGTGAATGTCGAAAGGTACGGAAGCCACCATGATCCCGGTGATGCCGCCGAGCACAAATGTTGAGATAAAACCCATCCCAAATAGCATGGCGCTGACAAGCCGGAGTTTGCCTCCCCAAATAGTTGCCAGCCAGCTAAATATTTTAATCCCAGTTGGTACGGCGATGATCATAGTCGTGATCATAAAAAACATCCGCAGCCAGCCGGGAGTGCCGCTGGTAAACATATGGTGCGCCCACACGATCAAGCCCAAAAAGCTGATTGCGAGACTGGAATATGCGATCGCCAAATAACCGAAAATTGGCTTGCGGGAATGCACCGGCAAAACTTCTGAAATCACCCCGAAAAAGGGCATAATCATAATGTAAACTGCCGGGTGCGAATAAAACCAGAATAAATGCTGGTAGACGATGGGATCGCCGTTACCTGTCGGGTTAAAAAATGCCGTCCCTGCTAACAAGTCAAACGACAGCAAAATCAAAGCTGCGGCTAAGACTGGAGTAGCAATCAAAGTCAGCGCTGAAGTCGCAATCATCGCCCAGCAAAACAAAGGCATATCATTGAGACCCATGCTCGGAACCCGCATGGTAAAGATGGTAATGGCAAAATTCACCGCCCCCAAAATCGAAGAAGTTCCCAGAATCAAAACGCTGAGAATCCAAATTTCTTCCCCGGCTTGAGCAGTAACTAAACTCAAAGGCGGATAGGATGTCCAACCCGCCTGCGGAGCTCCTACCAAAAAACTGCTCAACAGCAAGACGCCACCTACGGGAATCAGCCAAAAGGCGAGCGCATTCAGCCTGGGAAATGCCATGTCTTTGGCCCCAATCATTAAGGGGATCAAAAAGTTAGCAAATCCGGCCCCTGCAGGCACGATCCACAGGAAAATCATCACTGTGGCGTGAACAGTAAATAAACTGTTGTAAAGTTCTGGGGTGACAAAATCGGCGTCGGGGGTGGCGAGTTCGGTTCGCACCAAAGTTGCCATCACCCCGCCGATTAAATAGAAAATAAATGTTGTGACTAGGTATTGAATACCGATGACTTTGTGGTCGGTATTAAAAGTGAAGTAGTCGCGCCAATGTCTATCGGCGGGCGCTGTTCCGCGAGCCTCAGTGTTGGCAGTTTCTTGGAACTGTGCTTGTGTCATAGTTATTAGTCATTAGTTATTAGTCATTAGTTATTAGCTCTGGATCGAAGACCCAGTGCCAGAAACTAATGACTATTTTTAGTGATGAGTTGGGTGAAGTTGTTCTAGGGTTTCGGAATTAATTTTTATTTCCCTGACGTAGGGAGCCAAAAATTCACCGTCTGACAATTCCCCTGGATTGACTGCAACTGCTTGCTCTAAGTTTTGACTGCTAGCAACTTGCTGTTCTTGCAGCCAACTGTCGAATTCTTCGGGCGTGTGAACGACTGCTACAGCTTTCATCGCTCCGTGATAAGCGCCGCACAATTCAGCACAAACCACCCGGTATTCGCCGGTTTTAGTTGGTGTAAATCTCAGTTCGCTCGGTCTGCCAGGAATTGCATCTTGTTTGAGGCGAAATTCCGGCAGCCAAAATGCGTGCAGCACGTCTTGAGCTGCGATATTTAGCTGTACGTCGCGGTTGGCTGGCATATGCAGTTCGCCGGAACTAACGCCGCTTTCTGGATAGCTAAAAATCCATGCGTACTGCAAACCAGTGACATTTACAACTAAATCTGCTGGTTTGTCTTCATTTTCTGGGGAAGCGCCGACGCCTAGAGCAACAAGTTTTCTAGACGGAATTTGAGGGGCGTTTTGGGGTGTATCTGAGAGTGTGGCTGCGATCGCACTTCCCCGCATTTTAGAGTGCGCTTGCATCGTGCCGTGGTCGTGATTGCCCATCGGATCGAGGCCTCCCATTGAGTTGTAAATCTCAAAACTGTAGACTCCGATTCCTAAAATAATCACCGCTGGCACGGCTGTCCAAAGAATTTCTAAGGGAAAGTTGTCATGCCAAGGCGGCCCGTCTGTGTTGTCTCCTTGACGGCGGCGATATTTAATTGCAGCAACGATGAGAATTCCCTGAACCATGATAAATAGTCCAGTGGAAATGGTCATCATTGTATTGAATAGTCCGTCTATCTGGGATGCTTCGTCAGAGGCGGCGAGCGGCATCAAACCGTGATTCTGCCCGTACCAGAGACTGATCAGAGTCACTCCGATGCCGGCGAGCATGGTGAGGATGGAACTTGGAATGTTCACGCTGGTACTTCTTAATAGCGACACTTCTTCGCTTGAAAAATGAAGGAAGCGCCTCTGGGTTATCAATTTTTAATTGTAAATGGTATTTTTAGTAAAATGTCTCTCTTAAGGGTTACTTAAGGCTTAGAATTTTTGACCGATCGCCTGCGCGCCTCAAAAATACGTCTTTTGTACCTTGACAAAACTCAGTAAAAATGGTAAACAATCGCTCTATTTGGCTGCTAAATTTGAGATTTTTTCTCAAACACCATCAAATGCTGCTGGGGTAACATATCTTTTGTCTCTTTCCATACTAAACCGACGGCGGCCATTTCTTTTTTCACCTGCTTCTGCGTCATTTTGTGCAAACCTTTAATGGGAATCAGCGGGTTTTCGCCTCGATACTCGATCGATACCGTGCGGCCTCCCGGTTTGAGTGCTTTCACAATTCCTTGCATCATTTCTCTGGGATATGCAAATTCGTGATAAGCATCCACCATCACAACTAAATCTACGCTGTTTTCGGGCAAATTCGGATTGTCGATACTTCCCAAAACTGGCTCAACGTTAGCGATATTTTTTTCTTTTTTATTCAATTCCAGAAAATTAATCATTTCCGGCTGCACGTCAACTGCCAAAACCTTTCCTTCTGGAACTAAGGGAGCGATGCGAAAGCTAAAATATCCCGTTCCCGCTCCAATGTCGGCGACTATATCGGTTGGTTTTAAATCGAGATTGTTCACTAATCGAGCTGATTTTTCTTCCATGCCGCGAGACGGTCTTTCCAGCCAACCAGCGCCTTGATATCCCATGACTTGGGCAATTTCTCTACCCATGTAAAATTTGCCAATTCCGTCGGGATTGTGGACTGTTCGCTGCTGGTAAATCGAGTCGCTGTTAGCGGTTTTAGTTGCTGCTGCACAGGCATTGAGCGGCAACAGGCAAATAATTGCTAAGATAATTGCTGCTAGCGGTTTGATGAATTGTCGGTTTTTCACGATCGTCCTAATTGTATGTTTAATTTTTTCATTACCAGGCTCTGCGCGGTTATGCAGAACCGGAGGAAGAGCCGAGCGAATATCCAGAAGAGTTTAAAATTTAGCTGACAGCAGATTCTAACAATTTAATTGTACCAGAATTTGCATCAATTTCGACTTGTTTGCCGATCGGCAAAGTGAACTGTTCCCGAATGTGTCCCACCATAGAACCGTACCACGCGGGAATCTTCAAAGGGCGAATGTGGTCGGACAAGACTTGAGGTAAGGTTAGGGACTCTTGCGGTTTTTCAGCTTCGCACTTGGTACACTGTCCGAAAATAAAACCTGAAATTTTATCGAGAATGCCCGCTAATTTGAGCTGCGTCAACATTCTATCGATGCGATAAACCTCTTCGCCCACTTCCTCGACAAACAAAATACTGTTTTCCCATTCCGGCAAATAAGCCGAACCCACCATTGCTGCGATTACTGATAAATTGCCGCCGATTAGTTTCCCCCTAGCGGTTCCGCGCCCGATTGTTTGAAATTGCACGCCTTTGGAGTTTTGCATGGTTATAGAGCCTCCCTCAAACAAAACTTTCTTGACGTAATCTACTGTAAATGGGCTCCAAGTTGATGCACCTAAAGGGCCGTGAAAAGTAACTATATTAGTTTTAGCATAAATCGCCAACAACAGCGCCGTAATATCGCTGAATCCCATAATAATTTTGGGATTGTTGCGGATAATACTGTAATCAAGGAGCGGCAAGATCCGAGCGCAGCCCCAGCCGCCCATTCCCGTAAAAATAGCTCGCACTGAGTCATCAGCAAAGGCTGCGTTGACATCGGCGGCGCGATCGGCATCCTTGCCGGCTAAATAGCCGTAGCGGTCGTAAAAATGCTCTCCCAGTTTAACTTTTAATCCCAGCTTTTCGATAACTTTAAAAAAATCCTCGATTTCTTTTTTGTAATTAAAAGCGGCAGGATTGATTAAAGCTATAGTATCGCCAACTTGCAGGCGGCGCGGCTCGATCGCACTTTTGGGAGATAGGTTGGTTTGGGCGAGTGGCAAAAGCTGAGTACCAATAGCAGTCAGCCCAAAAGTTCCGATCAGAGCACGGCGGCGGAGAGTCATAGGTGTTATACCCTTGTTCGATTAAGTGAGGTACAGGTTGAGATTTTATATTTTATATTTTAGATTTTAGATTGGGGGATTGAGCAATTGTTAATTCATTGATGAATGGCTCAGGCGAGAACTGTTATAGATGGTTTTTGCTATAATTGTATAGCAAAATATCTGCAATATCAGTTAAAAATTGCCAGTTTCCAATGAAAACAGACACTAAAATATCAGCTAAAAAATCTTGGGCTCAAGCTTTAGCCCGTCCGGCTGCGGAGTTTCCGCTGACTCAGCTATCCGTCAAAAGCGGTAAAATTCCCGCAGGATTGCGCGGCACTCTCTACCGCAACGGGCCCGCACGTTTGCAACGTGGCGGCATGAATGCAGGACACTGGTTTGATGGCGACGGTGCAATTTTGGCAGTACATTTTACCGATGTCGGTGCTACGGCTGTTTATCGCTACGTGCAAACAGCGGGATATCTAGCTGAGGAAAAAGCTGATAAATTTCTCTACAGTAATTATGGCATGACAGCACCGGGCCCTGTGTGGTTGCGGTGGACTAAAACTGTTAAAAATGCTGCCAATACTTCTGTTTTAGCTTTGCCCGATCGCCTTTTAGCTTTGTGGGAAGGCGGCTTGCCTCACAGCCTCGATTTGCAAACTCTGGAAACTCAGGGAACGGACGATTTAGGAAGTTTACAAAGTGGCTCTTCTTATTCCGCTCACTGCAAGCGCGACCCGATTACTGGCAATATTTTTAACTTTGGAATTACACATGGTGCCAGTACAAAGTTGAATCTCTATAAAAGCGATCCTACAGGCAAAATTGTGCAGCAAGCAACTGTTGCTTTAGATGGCCCTCCTATGCTCCACGATTTTGTTCTGGCCCGAAAGTATCTAATATTTTTTGTACCGCCAGTACGACTCAAATTTTTGCCAGTGTTAGCTGGAATCAGCAGTTACAGCGACTCTTTGGAATGGAAACCGGAGTTAGGAACGCAGATATTAGTTGTTGACTCGGAAACTCTCTCTTTAGTTAGTCGCGGCGAAACCGATTCTTGGTTTCAGTGGCATTTTGCTAACGGTTTTGTCAAAGAAGATGGTTCGGTGGCTGTAGATTTTGTGCGCTTCGCTGACTTTCAAACTAATCAGCGGCTGAAAGAAGTAGCTGCGGGTGAAACTAGCACCGATGCGGAGGGTACTCTGTGCCGAGTGCATCTCAATCCTCTGACGGCGAAAGTGACAGGAATAGAAGAATTGTTGGATCAACCTTGTGAGTTTCCGGTTGTACCTGCTGCCGAAATAGGGCAAGACGCGCGATATATTTATCTGGCAATGTATCGCCCTGACGTTGATATTGTACAGGAACGTTTCGGCGCGATCGCCCGTTTTGACACGCAAAGCCGCAATCTCACAATTGCCGACTTGGGTGAAAATCGCTATCCCGCAGAGCCCATCTACGTTCCAGATATTTCCTCGGAGAAAGGTTGGATAGTAACAGTTATTTATGACGGCAATTCTGATAGCAGCGAAGTCTGGATATTTGACAGCGACGGACTTTCCCGCGAACCTGTTTGCAAGCTAGAATTGCCCGGTGTCATACCTTTGGGCTTTCACGGCACTTGGAAATCCGCCGTCTGAGAAAATTGTAAAGAAGTGTTGCGGAAGATTTATTAAAAATTGTTGCCGCTTCTCTGTCAAGTTGTTAAGGTGTGTGTAGATAGGAAATTCTCATATCTAGGAGGTGTGGAATTGACAATCTGCATTGCTCAATTATCCTGTGCCCATTCGCACGAATCCCCGGCGATTTTAAGTCGCGGTTGCACAGGATCTCGTCTGCCTCTGCGGACTAAAAAAAGAAGGGTAATTAAGGCCTGGCGAATAACTAATCCCGGCGAATATTCCCGGCGAATGAATTCGCGGCTACACAGGCAAAGTTCGCCTCTGCAGACTGAAGGAAACCAATACCGGGCGAATAAATTCGCGGCTACACAGGCAAAGTCCACCTCTGCAGGCTGAAGAAAAAGCGGTAATAAAGCCCGCTTTGACATGATTATCGACTAGGTTTGCCCATCTCAGGTTTGTCTGCTTGAATGAGGTTAAATGACCAGATAATTGACTGATTTCTGGCAAACCCAAAGTTTAGTTCAACTCACGCGCACGTTAGCGATTCAACAGTTTTTGGTTTTGAGTTAACCCCACAAGTAAATGAGGTCTATCGAAACAAGATAGCCTTTTCAACAATTATGAATTATGAGTTGTTACCGCCAAAACATCCAACTCATAACTAATAATTCACAACTCACAACTCACAACTCCGTGCCGCGGTGAGCATCTACCAAAAGGTTTAATCTATGCAACTTCAAGGAAAAACAGCTCTTGTTACAGGAGCTTCGCGCGGAATTGGGCGATCGATCGCCCTGGAATTAGCGAGACAAGGAGTCAAACGCTTGTTGATTGTGGCCCGCAACCGCAAGCAATTAATTGAACTGGCAGAGGAAATCGATGTTTTGGGCACAGAAGTAGTGCCGTTAGCTTTGGATTTAACTCAGTCAGTAGCGGTGAATATTGCGATCGCCCAAGCTTGGCGAGATTGCGGCCCGATTCACCTGCTAGTCAACTGTGCGGGCGTCGCGCACCAAGCATCTTTCTTGCGTTCACCGCTGCCGTTAATCGAGGAAGAAATCGCCTTAAATTTGCTCGGAACCTACACAATTACCCGTTTGATTGCGAGGCGAATGGCGACTCAAAAAGAAGGGACAATCGTCAATGTATCGAGCTTGATGGGAAAAATTGCCGCTCCCACAATGGCGACTTATTCTGCTACCAAATTTGCCATTTTGGGATTCACCCAAGCTTTACGCAGCGAGTTAACGCAGTACAATGTTCGAGTCACAGCTTTATTGCCATCTCTAACAGATACCGACATGGTGCGAGACTTAGAGCAATTCCGGTGGGTAGTGCCCACAACTCCCGAAAAAGTTGCCCTAGCACTTGTCGCGGGATTGCACAAAGATGCGCCGGAAATCTTAGTAGGATATCAAAGTCATCTAGCAGTTTGGTGTCACCGAATTGCGCCTTGGTTGCTGGATTTTGTGTTGCGGATGGCAACTCCCGAACTTCGGGAGAAATCGCGGAGCCGCAAATTGCGGGAGGCTTTAGCTAGCGGGCGATAAACCGTTTTATGGGCGGGCTTTCCGGCCCAACCCCTACTCCCCACAAAAAATTGGATGTGTTGTGGAACGGGCATCTTGCCCGTTCCTAAGCGCACCTTACCAAGAAATTGGGTCTAAAGCCCCGTCCTTCGCTTGACGGCTTTAATTAATTATCAACTTGTGTTAAGTGTTTTCTTGAACTTTCTTGCATTGTGTTCATTGTAGAGTACAATAACTATACTACAGGTAGAATAACCGCCGATACACATGAGACACCACGCTCAAACGACGGGTCGGAAAATAATAATGGTTAGTGGGTGGCGAAAACCACGAAAAACATAGCTGGGCTAACTAATGTAAGCCAAAATCAGAGAGTAAACTTTTTATTTCTAAAATGTACTGTGGGGCACACAGAAACAAGAAAAGCAATTCTCGAAAGCTTGGGGAGACAAACCCTCTGAGGCTATCTAAATTAAGCTCGATATTTGGTTCTTTTGAACGGATACCTGGTTTAAACACTGCCGCAAGGATAGATAGTTTTAAGGTATGTCGCAGAACCAAGAATCCCCTCGCCTTCAGGCAGGGGAGTGTCAAATTTGGCAAACACTTTAACTGTTAGTCATATCGTTTCCGGTTGCATCCGAATGATATAGAGGACACGGCAGTGCGGTCTCCCTACAATTAATGGGGGTAGGGAGACCGCACTGCCGTGTCCTGACTGTGAGTAATATTAATTCCGATACTACCGGATGTGATATCACTCATCCTCATCAGAAAATAGCGAGGGTAAATCCCGTTCTCCCCTCACCACCCTGATAATTTCAATTCCACTGTCTATTGCCCGATAAAGAATAATGTAACCCATGAGAGGAAGCCCCCGCACAGAAGCAGCTAGTTCCTCGTAACTACGACCCATATTAGGAAAGTTAATTAAATTGCGACACTTTCGATTGAACTCCTCGACGAACTGTTCTCCGGATTCAATATTTCTAGCTGCAAACTAATCGGAAATTTCATCTAAATCGATCCTCGCTTCTGGAGAAACAATGTAGCGACTCATCTTTAGTTCTCCCGCATTTTCCGAAATTTTTCCTGCAATCTTGCTATGACTATTTCTCCATCAATCCCTTCACCGCGATCGAGTTGAGCTATTCCTGTTGATACTTTTGGTCGCGTTTCTTCTACCCATTTTTGATAGCTGTTGCTCTCTTTGGGTTCGCTGTTGTCGGCTAGGAGTTCTAATGCCGCTGCGATTACCTCCTCCGCCGAAGGATATCTGCCATTTGTAACTTGTGCTTCTATGAATTTTTGCCGATCGGGCTTGAGAGTAATTTTCATGGGGTTTACCTCTGAGAACCTTTAACTATTATATCATTTCCACTCCCCTTGCAAGGTAAAAGCAGCCCAATAATAGGGCGATCGCCATTCTTCCTGCTGCATCATTTCAATCTGCGCCGCCCTCAAAGCTGCCGCCGGCGCTAACTTTTGTTGCACCATTTTCTGATAAAACTTTTGCATTAATACAGAAGTTCCCTCATCATCTACATTCCACAAACTCACCGCCACCCGCTGCGCCCCCGCATACATAAAGCCCCTCGTCAATCCCACCATGCCTTCGCCTTTAACATTCTGTCCCATTCCCGATTGACAAGCACTTAAAACTACTAAATTTGCTGACAGTTTCAAGTTGAAAATATCGGTGAGGCGCAAAAAACCATTGACAAGATTGCCCTTGTCATCTACCATCGACATCACAATTCCTGAGAGTTCGGGATTTTGGCTGTTGGCAAGGCCGTGGGTAGCGAAGTGAACGATTTGATAATTGGCTAAACTGCCATCGGTGGCGGTAGTGCGGCTGGCATCAAAATCAATCTTTTGACTGCTAGAAGCTGAGGGGAATAAGCTGGATATTGTTTGGGCTTCTTGGCGGGTAAATGGGAGGCGATCGGGCGGCCATTGCCGATTAGAAGCACGAAGCGATCGATTTAAACCGAGGTTGTTTGCTTCTAATTTTTCTGTTGTTGCTGGGGTAATTTTTCCTTTGATTCTTTCATCGTCTGGACTGAATACTGGATCGGCTAAAATTGCTAAATTTCGGCTTGGCGGTTTTCTATCTCCGTAATTTTGCCTGAGAATGGCGAGAGTTGAGGCAGAAGGCAGGGTAATAATTTCATGTTCGGCAATTAAGGGAACATTGGTGTTTTGTCCGGCGTTTTTGTCAACAGTTAAAGCTTGAAAAGGGGTATAGTGCAGTACGCCGTCGGGAACAATTAATAAGCGTTTATTGCCTAATTGGGCTGCTGCGGGTTGTAAAATCACTTGACCCAGATTTGCACTTGCTTGGGCAACTTGTTGGGGAATATCTCTCTGGATTGGGCTAGTTATTGTCTCTAGGAAGTTCTTAGCTGCTGTTTCAATGTCTGCGCGTTTTGGTAATTCATAGCTGGTTACTCCTGTTGATGTCACAACCCACAAATAACTGCGAAATCTGCCGAGGGAATACTGCAATAAAATCGTGTTTTCATCGAGAATCTGTTTCTGAATTTCTGGCAGTGTTAAAGGTTGGGGTTGGGTGAGGGCAGCGTAGCGGGGGCTGGCGGTACGAATGTTGGTTTGAATTTGCTGATATTGTTGCAAAAGTGCGAGGCGCTGTTTGTCGATTTCATCTATTTTAGTTGGATTTGGGTTGGGGCTGCTGATTGTTTCTATGCGCTGTTTTTCAATGCCATCGAGTTGCTGTTGCAGGCTCTTTTCTTGTTGCAGTAAATCGGGGGAAATGCCTTCGCGAATGCTGGCGTTACTTTCTTGGAGAAGTTCGAGGAGGCTGCGGGCTCTGGAACGTTCGCTGGCTTCTAAGGCTGTTGTATCATAACCGGATTTAGGATTAGTTTTGTGCAATTGCATTAACAGGTCGATGTAGAATTCGTAGTAGTCCTGGACTGTCGCAAAGTATGAGCTGCGGAGTTCTGGGCTGGCTATTTGGGTGCGGAGGTTTTCGATGATTTTGAGAGAGGATTCAATGTCATTGAGGGCTTCGGTAAGATTGTTTTGGTCGCGTTTGGCATAAGCTATGTTGAAAAGGGTGCGAGCTTCCCCACCGCGATCGCCGGTTGCCCGACTCAGGGGAAGAGACTGGCTGTAATACTCTAGCGCTTTCTGTTTTTCTCCCAAATCATCGTAGACACTGCCGATGTTGTTGAGGGTGGTAGCTTCCCCGCTGCGATCGCCGGTTGCCCGTTTCAGGGGAAGCGACTGCTTGTAATACTCTAGGGCTTTCTGTTTTTCTCCCAAATCTGAGTAGACATTGCCGATGTTGTTGAGGGTAATAGCTTCCCTACCGCGATCGCCTACTGCCCGACTTAGGGGAAGCGACTGGCTGTAATACTCTAGCGCTTTCTGTTTTTCTCCCAATTCTGAGTAGACTAAGCCGATGTTGTTGAGGGTAATAGCTTCCCCACCGCGATTGCCTACTGCCCGACTCAGGGGAAGCGACTGGCTGTAATACTCTAGCGCTTTCTGTTTTTCTCCCAATGCTGAGTAGACAGCGCCGATGTTGTTGAGGGTGCTAGCTTCCCCGTTGCGATTGCCTACTGCCCGTCTCAGGGGAAGCGACTGGCTGTAATACTCTAGCGCTTTCTGTTTTTCTCCCAAATCATCGTAGACACTGCCGATGTTGTTGAGGGTGGTAGCTTCCACGCGACGATCGCCTACTGCCCGACTCAGGGGAAGCGACTGGCTGTAATACTCTAGCGCTTTCTGTTTTTCTCCCAATTGTGAGTAGACATTGCCAATGTTGTTGAGGGTGGTAGCTTCCCCACCACTATCCCCTGTTGCCCGACTCAGGGGAAGCGACTGGCTGTAATACTCTAGCGCTTTCTGTTTTTCTCCCAATTGTGAGTAGATTAAGCCGATGTTGCTAAGGGTGATAGCTTCCCCACCACGATCCCCTGTTGCCCGACTCAGGGGAAGCGACTGGCTGTAATACTCTAGCGCTTTCTGTTTTTCTCCCAATTCTGAGTATACTAAGCCGATGTTGCTGAAGGTGACAGCTTCCCGGCGGCGATCGCCCGCTTCTCGATACAACTTTAATGCTTCTTCCCACTTGACGATCGCACTTTTTTTCGATTCTACCGTTCCTTGCTGGTACAGTCGCAGTCCTTCTTTTAATGCTGTTTCAGCAGCGTCGTTACTGCCAATTTGTGCTGTTTGTACGACTTTACCAACGGGCACGGCTGCTGCCACTGGCTGACTTAACTGAAGCGAAAGCGCGATCGACATACCAGCCAAAAACCATTGAGTGCGATCGAACATAGCCACCCCTTTTGTATTTTCGTCAATTTTAGTCACTAGCCTGCTTAGCGTAAAGACAGGGAGAAGTCAGGGCGATCGGCATTTTTGCTAGAGTGAACGAGTAGGTGCGATTCCTTGCGGGATCGCTACGCCGCGCGTACTTTTTCCCAGCATGAACAACATCCTAACTACCCCCGATCCCGTAACAACCCACTGGGATTGCCCCGAATGTGGCGGCACCGGTACCCTCAGCGCTGAAATTTGCCCTGTTTGCCTCGGAGCAAAATACATCGATCTCGCGACAATAACGAACTGGATGCTCGATTTTATGGAATCTCGCGGGTGCGATCGAGCTGAGATCGATCGATTGCGAACCGAAAACCCAGACCCGCTAACATTAACTTTTTGCCTCGAACTTTGTATCGCCCTTAAATAAACAACAATATCAAGTCTGCTTAATTGCTTATAAATCATTTACTGGCATCGGGCATCGGGCATGGTCGGAAAAAAAACGCACTCTACAAGTTGATTTAACTTATATCTTACACCATTCTCAATTAGCCTTTTAGGAACAGGCAAGATGCCTGTTCCACAAAGAGTAGATTCTCTTGTGGAACAGGCATCTTGCCTGTTAAGCGAGAATGGTGCAAGATGTGAGTTTAACAGAAACGAAATAATGCCCAATTCCCAATTCCCAATGCCCTATTCCCAATATTCAGTGTCCCTTAACCGGATGTTGCCCGTAAAAAGGCAAAGCATCCGACCAATCAGGGCGACTTCCTTGTTTCCACTCTAAATAAGCCAATTCCAACACACTAAAAACCGACCAACCCAACTCGCTGCCAACTTCAATTAACTGATAGGAATTTTCCCAACTTTCCAACTTTTCCTGCCAAGATTCCGCCGTCATTACGGTATCAGGAAACAACTCTGTTAAACCAGAATCTTTGTTAACTGAATAAACCGCCCCAAACAATTGTCCCCGCTGTGCAGGCATTTGCAGCGCCATATCCTGATTTGAGATAGATTTTCTACTGCTGCTGAAAGCCACAGCCGCCAAAGTTGAAACCGCAAAAACCGGAATATCCAACTGTTGAGCCAAAGTCCGGGCCGTCACCATACCCATCCGAGTCCCCGTGAAACCTCCGGGCCCCTTCGCCACTGCAATAAAAGCCAAATCGGCCCAAGTTTGCGGCCCAATAAACTCGACTAAATACTGATGCAAATGAGTGGCTAAATCCCGATCCAAATTCCAACTTTGGCAGCGAGAATCCCCGGCAAAATTGCTGATGGCTAAACCGAGTTCGCGACTAGCTGTGTGCAGCGCTAAGCCGTATTTTTTAACTGATGTTCCGTCTTGGGGATTGCTATTCACGATTACTGATAATTTTCCTTAACAAAAAACAGCGGCAAAGCCACAACTAAGCAACCCAAAAGTATGCCAAATATTCCCGTATTTAAAATTCTGGAATTACCCATGCCCCCAGTCATCAAAAACAGCACTACTAAACTTGCAAATAAATTTTTATTGGCAAATTCTTTGTTTTGGGAAACTTGATGCTTGACCGTCATAAAACCGGACGAAACTATTAGCGCAAACCAAGAATTAAAAATGACTATTTGAGAGCCAAAGATAAACCAAACTAAGGCAAACATTAGCGCATCTAGCCAAAAATCCTGAGTTTTCAATTTCGGCAGCCAAAATTCTTGGGTAGCAACAGGGGCGATTTTCTTGAGTAATTGATTGTGTTGCAGCCGCACGAGTTTGTTTCTCAATTTAATCTTGGGATCGATTTGCAATATTTGCTTCCACTCCGGGCGGCGAGAATTGTTGACTCTTCCCAACAGCTTCACGGCTGCGACTTTATTTAACTGCAAATCGGTGAGTCTGGTGGCAATTATTTGAGATAAGTGCGGATAGTAAACGGGGTTGTCTGCGGTTCTGTTGATGACGATATTGAGCTGTTGCTTGGCTTGACTGACTTGGATTGTAACATTGTACGGGGCGAGATCCTCTTGCAAAGCTTGCTGAATTTCGGCTTGCTGTTGGCGAGTGAAAAGCGACACACCGGGCGCAGGTGTAACCACCCGTTCTGGGGGCGTTTCCGGCGCGTCTAACACAGGCGAAGCCTCTAAATACACCGGTTTGGGGTTCAAGTGCCGGATGACTGCTGAGGCTGAACTGTAGCGCCGGTTGGTGGCACTTTGAAGCATGGTGTCGAGGATGCGGCCGAAATCATCGCTAACAGCAGTCTTCAAATAATTTCGCCAAGCCCAAGAATCCTCTGTACTGTCGAACAAATCGAAGGGAGGAATTTCTGTCAGCAAGTGAATGCAGGTAACGCCCAAACTGTAGATATCGCTGGCAAAAACTGCTTTCCCCATCAATTGTTCTGGGGCTGTATAAGCAGCGCTGCCGATGATTGTACCTGTTTGCGGCAAGCCGGTTGCTGTTACTTTCTTAGCTGCACCAAAGTCTACTAAAACAATATCTTTTTGGAAAGGAGAGGGTTGATAGGAATTTTCTAAGGCGGGTAAAGGAGTTGGAGTTAGCCGGCGGCGAATGATATTTTCTGGTTTGATATCGCGGTGAATGACTTTGGATTTGTGGACGAAGTGGAGCACTGGCAATAAATCGTTGAGGATTTGCCGAATTTGAGTTTCGGTGAATGCTCCTTTTTGTTCTAATTCTCTTGCTAGGTTTTTGCCGTCTATAAATTCTTGTACTAAATACTGTCTCCCGTCTTGTTCAAAATGCGCGATTAATTCGGGAATCTGGGGATGTTTTCCCAAGGTTTCTAGCTGGGCTGCTTCTTGGTGAAATAGTTGAGCGGCTTTTTCGGCTGAGGTATTTTGGGGCAAAAATTGCTTGATTACGCACTGCGAAAAAATTAGGGGTTTGGTTTCATCAACTGCTAGAAAGGTTCTGCCAAAGCCGCCTTGCCCGATCGGCTTTACGGTTCGGTAGCGAGATGCTGAGGGCGTTTCTGCGTCAAAAGTTAATAACAATTTGGAGCCGCAACTTTGGCACAATTCTGCATCCTGTGGGTTGTGCGGATTCTGACAAGTTGGGTTTAAGCAATAACACATTGGATTTTAGATTTTAGATTTTAGATTTTAGATTTTAGATTTTAGATTTGTAATTGGGAATGGGTAATTGGGCATCGGGCATCGGGAATTGGTTATTGGGAATTGGTTATTAGAAGTAGGTTGGGTTGAGTGATAGCGAAACCCAACACTTATTTTCAATGAAGAGTTGGGTTTCGTGACCTCAACCCAACCTACATATTTTGAATTTCACTATTATTGAGAACTGCCAACTGCCAACTGACTCAAGTTGGTACGAGTTCGCCTGGTCGCAATGAGGCCCATTTGCCGGTCTCTTGCTTGAAACTCTCACAGCCGACTACATCCCATTCCATTTCAATTTCATCTTGGCGGGGGCGGATGTTGACGTTGATGGTGGGTTCTACGGGGTCGAAATCGGGTGTTTCGGTGAGGTGAAGCTGTTCGTGCTGTTGTTCTACGGCGTGGTAGGTGAAGCAGCGGTCTACATAGTGGCAGTTAATACAAATACACATTCTTGATATCCTCTGTGCATTTCAAAAAGATTGGTGAAATTTGAGCTTTCTGTTAATCTAGCGTAGCAAGAGTTTAATTGTTTGTAAGGAAAGTAGATTTTTGTTGCGATGCCGATTAATTTGCCCTCTGCATTATCTCCTGATACTTGGCCGTTTGATTTGAAACTGCTGACACCGCCTGCTTATCTGGTGGGCGGTGCGGTGCGGGATGCGCTGCTGGGCCGCCGATCGCACTATTTTGATTTGGATTTCGTTATGCTAACACGGGCTGTGAAGACTGCTGGAGAAATTGCCGATCGCGCGAAAGGTGGATTTGTCTTGTTGGATGCGGAACGCCAAATTGCGCGGGTGGTGTTTGCGGGCGGTACGGTGGATTTTGCACAAGCGGAAGGGGGGAGTCTGGAGGGGGATTTGCTGCGCCGGGATTTTAGGATAAATGCGATCGCCTGCAATCCTTTTACAGGAGAAATCATCGATCCTTTGGACGGTCAAACTGATTTGCGCTTGGGTTTGCTGCGGATGATTTCGCGGTCAAATTTGGAGGACGATCCGCTGAGGTTATTAAGAGCTTACCGCCAAGCGGCGCAGTTGGGTTTTGCGATCGAAACTGAAACTCAATCGGCGATTCGGGAATTAGCGCCGCTGTTGAGTCGGGTAGCGGTGGAACGGGTGCGGACGGAATTGGGTTATTTGTTGAGCAATCCTGACGGTGTTCCTTGGATTTGTCGCGGTTGCGAAGACGGTTTGTTTTCGATTTGGTTTGAAAGTGCGATCGACCGTTTTGATATTTTGACAAAAATTGACGCATCTGCTGCCAAGTTAGCGGCAATTTACCCGGAATTAGGGCAGGAATTCGGGCGTCAGATTCGAGATACAATTAAAACGCCTTTGTTGGCTGTCGCGAAGTTGGCTGTTTTGGCAGATTCTGACCCGACAGTTGCTGAAACGCAGTTGCTGCGGTTGAAGTACAGCAATGCGGAGATTAAAAGTGCGATCGGGCTTTTGAAATACTTGCCGAAGTTGCAAGCAAAACCGATCGCGGAAATGTCTTTGCGAGAACAGTATTTTTTGTTTCGGGATGTGGGAATAGTATTTCCAGTTTTAGCGGTTTTGGCGGTAGCGGCGGGAGTTGCGGTTGAGGATATTTCACTGTTAATTAATCGCTATCTGGATGCTGATGATATTATTGCTCATCCCACACAATTAGTTAGCGGCAATGATTTAATGGAATATTTAAATTTTCCTCGAAGTCCGCGCATAGGTCAATTGTTGATGGAGATTCAATTAGCGCGGGTGGAGGGTAGAATTGCGACTCGCGAAGATGCGCTGAACTTGGCGGCAGAGTTGGTTAATCAGTCAGTTTAAATTGATATATTGCACAAATAAGAACGGGCATCTTGCCCGTTCCACAAAATTCAACTTTCCCGTGGGGAGTAGGGGTTGGGCTTCTAGCCCGCCCTCAAAAATTCAACTTTCCCGTGGAGTGGGCTTCTAGCCCGCCCTCAAAAATTCAACTTTCCCCTCAAAAGTTGAAGGGGAAAGATGCCCGTTCCACAAAATTCAACTTTCCCGTGGGGAGTAGGGGTTGGGCTTCTAGCCCGCCCTAAAAAGTTAGTTGACAATGCTCAAAAATCAGAATTTTAAACAACATCTCTTAATTCGGCAGGCAATTCAAACTTGCCATCTGCACCCGCTTCAAACTCAAGAACTTTCAACACAGCATCAACATTCAGCGGCCCGTAAATATGCGGATAAATATCTCCGGCGGCAGATTCATACTTAACTTCTGCTTGCACTTTCTCAGAGTCAATCCACAGCAAAAGCAATCCTGTTTGTCCGACAAAAAATTTGTTGGCACTTCTAGTAACTTGCGGGAGTGTCGAACAGTGGATAAATCCTTCAGAGTCTAGGGTATCCCCGCGATAAGATTGAAGGTGTTTTGCTTCTTCCCACTGTTGGCTTTTAGCAATGTGAAATATAACGCTCATAATTGAAAAATCTTAACGTAAAACAGTATTTGGTTAGATACCCGACTGATTAAACAAGTCGGGTATCTGCTTTCCCAGGCAGACCCTAGAAGATTAAAACACTAAAGTCCTTACTACAAAACTAGCACGGTACGAGTACATCCGATCGCCCGAGAACTCTCATATCTTCCTCATCGAGTTCGACTGGCGTACCGCTGCGAATCAATTCCACAAAATCCTCATTCGGCACCATGATGCACAAAGTGTACAAACGTTCACTTCCCGTATTCTCAATGACGTGAGTGCCCGTTGGAGGCACTAGCAAACTATCTCCCGGTTTAATACTAACTGTTTTGCCGTCGCAGGTTGCTTGCCCTCTTCCTTTGAGTACAAAAAACATTTCTACTGCGAATTGGTGGCGGTTGGGAGGAGTTTTGCCGCCCCCATCGAAAATCTCCACGCAAACAGTTAATGAAACATTAGCTGTTACCGGATCGAAGACGATCGCTAATCGATTAGTATCGCCCGGACTGATGCGAAATGCTTGGTAGTCTTGAGGAGACTTGATAACAGGAATCATGCACTGATTTGTCATTTTTTTATTGTTAGTTGTCAATTGTTATGTTTCTGCTGTCATTAGTGAGCGCGGGTGGCCAGAAACCGGGTTTTTACTGATAAGAGGCGTTACAGGCGACAAAAACCGCAAAAACCCGGTTTCTTTGGTTTTGATGCGTAAGTCCTGGACTAATGACTAATGACTGATGACTGATGACTATTTAATTGCTTCTAAGATAGCCTGAGAATCCGACAAAAAGCCAAAACATTGTTTAACGTTATAAAGAGTAGCTTGCCAGCAATACTCTGGAGATGTGGTTGCTGTACAATCTTTGACTAAAATACAGTCGTAACCGAGGAAATTAGCATCTTGCAGGGTAGCCATGACGCACTGATCGGCGTTTACTCCTCCAAAGAAAAGTGTAGTTCTGCCGAGGTTCCGCAAGATACTATCTAAAGGAGTATCCCAAAAGCCACTCATCCGATATTTATCAACACAAATATCCTCCGGTTTGGGTTTTAATTCATCGACAACGGAGGCCGCCCAACTCCCTGCCATCAGTACAGGTGCGTTGTTTTTTGGCAGCGGATCTCCCAAACCTACGCCATCACCTGTGGGATTGTAAACGTGGCGGGAAGCTGCACTAATATTGAGCAAATCGGGGCGGTTTCCCCAGTTGATCCAAATAATTGGCATTGCGCGCGATCGCAATTTTGGCAGCAAATTTTTTAAAGGATTAATTGGAGTTCGGGCGGGGGTTACATCTACGCCAATATGTGCTAGCCAACCGTCGGGATGACAGAAATCGTTTTGCATATCTATCACCAACATTGCTGCTTTTGCTAAGTCCAAACGCAGGGTTTTAGTTTCTGTTTCCAGGGTAACAGGTTGAGGCGCGATCGGCGATCGGGTGATATCGGCAATTTTGGCATCAACTTTCCAAGCATTCGGCGGTACGCCCAAAGTGCGGAGAGAATCAGGATTCATATTGATTTTGGCTCAAAAACAATTTCAATCTTATAACTATTTGATTGTTCCTAACTTGTCACATCTTAAATCTTTGCTATACTAATTAAGTATCCCTGGCAACTTTTTTATAAATTTTAGGATTTATTAACTTTATTACAGGCGATCGCTAATGTTAGCGCCTGGAAATCATAAAATAAAAATAAATGTAACTTGACAAAAAGGGTAAATTTATGAGCTTTACAATTCAAAATGCTTTAATTCCGGTAGAGAGCGGTTATGAAACCGCAGATGTGCAAGTGGTGGATAATTGCATAAGTGCGATCGGGCCCAATAACCCCCCGTTTAATTCGCCCTCTTACCAAGGGGGGAATAGGGGGAGTCAAACAGTTATTAACGGAAAAAATAAGCTGCTGCTGCCCGGTTTTGTCAACGCCCACACTCACTCTTCAGAAATGTGGCAGCGGGGCATTATTCCCCCTTTGCCGCTGGAGTTGTGGATTGCCGAATTATACGATTTTACGCCTCTCGATCCCGAACAAGTTTATTTGAGTGCCTTGGGAACTGCGGTAGAAACATTGCTGTCGGGCGGTACAAGCGTAGTCGATCATTTAGTTTTGATTCCGGGGCAAGAATTAGAGACAATCGCCGCAGCAGTTCGCGCTTATCAAGAAATCGGTATCCGCGCTTTTATCGGGCCGTTAATTCAAGATGAATCCCTGACGGCGGGAATGCCTTCTGGCGATAGCGGCATCGAACACGCAGCTTACATTCGATCGACAAAAGCAACTTTGGAGTTAATGGAAACAGCCATAAAACAGTTTCACAATTCCGAAAAAGGTGTTAATATATTATTGGCGCCGACGGGAATTCAACTGTGTTCTGATGCTTTGTTTGAAGGCTGCATCGATTTGAGCGATCGCTACAATCTTTGTCGGCACGCCCACCTCTTGGAAACTCCCGCTCAAAAACAGTTAGCTTGCGAAAAATACGGCTGTAGCGCTGTCGAACACCTGCAAAAAATTGGTTATTTGAGTCCCCGAACTTCCTTAGCGCACTGCGTTTGGCTGGACGATTCCGACATTGCGATTATGGCAGAAACTGGAGCGACAGTCGTACACAATCCCCTCAGCAACTTGCGCCTGGGAAGCGGGATTGCACCGATTTTGAAATACCGTCAAGCGGGAGTCAACGTATCTTTTGGCTGCGACGGCGCTGCTAGCAATGACTCTCAAGATTTGCTGGAAGCCATTAAAATTGGTTCGATTTTGCACAATATCACCGATTTGGATTACCGCCAATGGATTACACCGCGCCAGTCTGTAGAAATGGCATCCCTGGGAGGAGCAAAAGGCTTGAATCTTGCTGATGAAATGGGTTCGCTGACAGTGGGGAAAAAAGCAGATTTTGTGCTGTATGATTTAACCAGTTTATCATTGCTGCCGCGCACCGATCCGATTGGTTTACTAATATTGGGGCGCCCGACTAATGCGGTAGACAGCGTTTGGGTAAACGGCAAGCAAATTGTCGCCGAAGGTAAGGTTAAAACGATCGATGTTGATGCTTTGAGGCGGGAATTATTCGATCGCAGCGAGTGGAATAGCAAGCGTCAATCGCAAACGGTGAGCGAGATTGAGGCCCATTACCGCCAAGTGATGAAATTGCAAGGTTAGTCTTAGTAGGGTAAAACTCACATCTTGCACCATTCTCGCTTAACAGGCTTTCCGGCCTGTGAAGCGAGAAAATTCACTCTTTGTGGAACAGGCCGGAAAGCCTGTTCAGAAAAGGCTAATTGAGAATGGTGCAACCTATGAGGTTAAACTGAGATATTGCATCATTTTGAATAAGCTTTTTAAGGGCGGGCTAGAAGCCCAACCCTACTCCCCACAAGAAAAAAATTCACTCTTGTGGAACAGGCCGAAAAGCCTGTTGCTGAGAATGGTGCTATTTGGTGAGGTAAAATAGAACTCTTACAATAATATTTGCGACAAATTGATGATTAAACTGCACAAATGGCAGCGGATACTGGCTTTAATAGTTGTTTTTACGATCGCCCTTACCTCCTCCGCCATATTATCCCCGCGTCTGTTAGCTCAAACCCCGCCCACAACCCCAACAACCGAATTGCGCGGCGTCTGGCTGACGAACATTGACAGCGACGTTATCTTCTCCCGCAACAACATCATTGACGCTGTAAATCGACTGGACAAACTCAATTTTAATACCATATATCCGACGGTTTGGCAAGGAGGCTATACGCTTTATCCGAGCGCGGCAGCCCAACGAGTATTCGGACAGTCGATAGACCCATCGCCAGGATTGAAAGACCGAGACATCCTCAAAGAAATTATAGCACAATCCCACCAAAAAGGTATAGCAGTAATCCCCTGGTTTGAGTTTGGTTTCATGGCTCCCGCCGAATCGGAATTAGCCACACTTCACCCAGAGTGGCTGGCGCAGCGGCGCGACGGTTCAACTATTTGGAAAGAAGGCAAACACGATCGAGTTTGGCTGAATCCCTTTCATCCCGAAGTCCAGCAATTCATCTCAGATTTAATTATAGAAATTGTCGATAATTATGATATAGATGGCATTCAATTTGACGACCATTTCGGCTTGCCCGTAGAATTTGGCTACGAACCGTTAACAGTGTCAATGTATCAACAACAAATCAAAAGTCCTCCCTCCGACGACCCCCGCGAAACCTTCTGGGTGCGCTGGCGCGCTGACAAAATCAACGACTTCGTGGGACGAGTTTCCCGCGCCATCAAATCCCGCAAACAAAAATGTATTGTCAGCTTATCTCCCAACCCTTTTCACTTTTCTTTGCCCGCCCACTTGCAGGACTGGTTTACCTGGGAAAGACGCGGCTACATCGACGAAATTGTGTTGCAGGTTTATCGCAGCGATATCAAGCGTTTTAGTGCAGAACTGGAACGGGAAGAAGTTAAACTTGCTAAACTTAATATTCCAACTGCGATCGGCATTTTGACAGGTCTTAAAAATAATTCTGTTCCCCTCAAACAAATTCAAGAACAAGTGCAAGAAGTGCGAAAAAGAGATTTCGCTGGCGTGTCGTTCTTTTTCTACGAAAGTTTGTCGAATTGGGCGAAGGAAACCCCCGAACAGCGCAATTCTGCCTTGCAAGAATTCTTTCCCACAAAGATGCAGCGCCCGCCCTCAGAAGCCAGAATTTGAAACCCACGGTGAAAATGAGAAAAATCATACAGCGCTTAGGAATTGTCATCTTATTTTTAAGCGCTTTCCTAACAATTGGCTATCTCACTCCCACAAAGTGGGGAAATTACTCGCAAGCAGATTGCACTATCTCTCTATACATTTCCAGCCGAGGCATTCACACCGAAATCATTGTTCCAGTTAAAAATGAGTATTTTGACTGGAATCAATTTTTACCGCTAACAGAAATAGGGCGGGATGCGAATTCTGATTATAAATATTTGTCTTTTGGCTGGGGAGATCGAGCTTTTATGTTGGAAACTCCCACATCAGCAAGTATCAACCCAGTTACAGCTTTCAAAGCTCTATTTCTCCCTACTCCGTCTACCCTACACGTTCAAAATTATCGGGTTTTTCCCCAAAGTATAGAAACCAAATGTGTGAAAATTAGCGGCAAAAATTATCTTAAAGTGGTAAAGTTTATTAAAAATTCATTTCAATTAGACGCAGCAGGTAATAAAATTAAAATTAGCTACGGGTACGACAACAGCGATAGTTTTTATGAAGCAAAAGGCAGTTACTCTATTTTAAAAACTTGCAACGACTGGACGGCAGAAGCTTTGCAAAAAGCCGATGTAAATACTCCTTTATGGTCAACGCTTTCGGCGGCGATTATGTTTCATTTAAATAGCGCCTGCGAATGTCAAAAATAAATGGTATTAACGAATGGTAATAATGTTTTACTTGAGTTGATAAAATATATAATGAATGATTATGTATGGGTGGAATTTTAAAGTTGCATTGTGTTTTTTAACTGGTATAATTAGCAATTTGAGCAAAAATCATGAATGTAATTCCAGCGATCGACTTATTGGATGGAAAATGCGTCAGATTGTATCAGGGAGACTACGCGAAGTCTCAAACTTTTAACGACAACCCCGTCGAAGTCGCGAGACAGTGGGTAAATGAAGGCGCGACAATGCTGCATTTAGTAGACCTCGACGGCGCTAAAGCCGGTCATCCAGTCAACCAAGCAGCCATTGAAGCGATCGTCCGATCAGTAGACGTTCCTTGTCAAGTAGGTGGGGGAATGCGCGATCGCGCCTCGGTTGCTGGTATCCTCAATTTAGGCGTCCGCCGCGTTATTCTCGGCACTGTCGCCGTCGAACAACCGCAATTAGTCGGCGAATTGTCCGCCGAATTTCCCGATCGAATTCTGGTCGGCATCGACGCCAGAAATGGTAAAGTTGCTACTAGAGGCTGGCTAGAAACTTCGGAAGTTTTAGCGACAGAATTGGCGCAAAAAATGGCAGAGTTAGGGGCGGCTGAAATTATTTACACCGACATTCACCGTGACGGTACTATGGAAGGGCCGAATTTGGACTCTTTACGCGAAATTGCTAATGCTATTTCGATTCCGGTGATTGCTTCCGGTGGCGTTAGTTCGATCGCCGATTTGTTGAGTTTGCTGGCTTTGGAACCAATTGGTGTCAAAAGTGCGATCGTCGGTAGGGCAATTTATACCGGCGATATCTTGCTAAAAGAAGCAATTCAAGCAGTCGGACAAGGGCGGTGGCAGGATGTACCGCCAGATTTGGGTTCTTCAAGCTTTGCTTGATAATCATGTCGAGTTAACTGGCTACCCAATATGTAACATTTATCAATTTTCCGACTCACAGTCAACAGTCAACAGTCATTAGCCATCAGTCATTAGCCATCAGTCATTAGTCATCAGTCATTAGTCATCAGTCAACAGTCATCAGTCAACAGTCACCGTAGAATCGTATTTCTTACCATCATCGTAACCATGTTTTTGAACCATACAATTACAGCTTTAAGTTCTGGGATGGCATCCCTAGTTGCTCCCATACCCTTGTTAGCAACAGTCGAGGCAGAAAATTCGCCGATCGTCCTCAGCGGAGTTTTGCTCACTTTGGTAGTGATTTATCTCGCCAGTAAATTAGGCGCGGAAGCGGCTAAAAAGTTCGATTTTCCGCCGGTTTTGGGTGAACTTGTAGCAGGGGTAATTGTTGGCGTATCTGCTTTACACCTGGTCATTTTTCCCGAAGCAGGGCTGTCAGCCTCTGACTCAGGGATTATGACAGTTGTGCAATCGATTAATCATCTGTCTCCTGCCGCCCTCACGAGTGTGTTTGAATCGCAGAGTGAAGTCATTTCAGTGCTGGCTGAATTAGGCGTGATTATTCTGCTGTTTGAAATTGGCTTAGAGTCGGATATCAGACAACTAAAAGAAGTGGGGGTTCAAGCCGTCGTTGTCGCTTGTGTGGGCGTGGCAGTTCCCTTTGCCGCCGGTACTGGGGGCTTGATGATAATTTTCCACACGGCGGCGATTCCGGCGATTTTTGCAGGGGCTGCTTTGACGGCAACCAGCATCGGAATTACATCTAAAGTTTTGTCGGAATTAGGACAACTCAAATCTAAAGAAGGTCAAATCATTGTCGGTGCGGCGGTGATTGATGATGTGCTGGGAATTATTGTCCTGGCTGTTGTTGCCAGTTTAGCGAAAACCGGTGAAATTGATGTTGTTAATGTCATCTATTTGATTGTCAGTGCAACTGCGTTTCTGTTGGGTTCTATTCTGTTGGGCGGCATCTTCAACAAAAGCTTTACTGCGGTGGTGGAGAAACTCAAAACTCGCGGCAATATAGTCATCCCGGCATTTATCTTTGCTTTCTTCATGGCTTTTCTGGGCAACGCAATTCATCTCGAAGCGATTTTGGGTGCGTTTGCGGCTGGTTTGGTGTTGGATGAAAGCGATGCCCGCAACGAGTTGGATGAATTGGTGAAACCCATTGCGGATTTCCTGGTTCCCATCTTTTTTGTGACGGTGGGAGCTCGGGCGGATTTGGGGGTTTTGAACCCAACAGTACCGGATAATCGGGCTGGTCTCTTGATTGCTGCTTTCTTGATTGTAATTGCTATTTTGGGCAAGCTCGTAACAGGTTGGGTGGTGTTTGGTCTGCCGGGAATCAATCGATTGGCGATCGGAGTGGGGATGATTCCTCGGGGCGAAGTCGGGTTAGTTTTTGCCGGTATCGGTTCCGCGAGTGGGATTTTGGATAAACCGTTAGAAGTCTCGATTATTATCATGGTGATTCTGACGACTTTTTTGGCTCCGCCTTTTCTGCGGGTTGCCTTTGGTGATACGGTAGAGCCTCCTGCTAGCGGGGAACCTTCTAGCGAGCAAATCGTTTGATTAGCGGGTGATATTAAGTCGGTTTTGAGGTAGTTGGGGGCGATCTGCTGGTATTGAATCACTTTGCGGCGATCGTCTCCCTTGCTACTCATTCGCCTCCAGGTTATGTTGCATTTTCACACAAACACCACAGCAGCCGGATCTAAACTTTCTAGCAGTGGGTTTGACACATTTTGTCGATCGGCCTGAGTGCGGTTTTGACTGAGCTTAGGATCGTCAAATTAAATAATTGCCCTTTTTTATTGTGGGATGGGCGTCC